>JBOGIZ010000243.1:0-2942 GCA_050747805.1 Vicinamibacterales bacterium
CCTCGGACTCCCCCACACCGTCGCTCGCTTGCGCACGCGGCGACTGTGAGATCACGCGCTCAGAGCCGACGCTTCACGGCCTCGACAATGTGGCGAGCCGAGATGCCGAAGCGATCGAGCAGCTCCTCGGGCTGGCCCGAGCGAGGAATCTCCCGGACGGCGAGTCTAGTAATCGTGGCGCCGTCGCCGCCGAGAGCACTCGCCACGGCGTCGCCGAGTCCACCAGCCGCGTAATGATCCTCGACGGTCACGACGCGATTCCCCGTCGCCTGCGCCGATGCGCGCAGCGTGTCCGCGTCGATCGGCTGAACTGAATACGCATCGATCACGCGAATCAATACGTTGCCGCCTTTCAGCTGTTCGTAGGCCTTGAGCGCCTCGAACACGGTGACGCCCGCGCCGACGACGGTCGCCACATCTTTGTCGCTCTGCCGCAGAATCTTCGAACCGCCGATGGCGAATGAGTCGCTGGCATCGTAAAGAACGGGCGTCTTCGGTCGCGACGTCCGCATATAGACCATGCCCATGTGCTGCGCCATGATGGCCACGAGCCGCTCGGTGCTGACCGCCTCGCACGGATAGAGGACGACGCAGTCGGGCACGGCGCGCATGATCGCCATGTCTTCGAGCGCCATCTGCGACGGCCCGTCTTCGCCGATCGAGATGCCCGCGTGCGATCCCGTGAGCTTCACGTTGACGAACGAGATCCCCGCCATGCGGATGAAATCTGCGGCACGAGACAGAAAGCACGCGAAGGTCGAGGCGAACGGTATTGCGCCGCGCGCCGCGAGCCCCATCGAGGCGCCCACCATGACCTGCTCGGCAATGAAGTTCTCGAAGAACCGGTCGCCGTAGGCTTTTTCGAACTTGTCGCTGAACGTGGAATTCTTCACGTCGGCGTCGAGCGCGACGATGCGCTGGTCGATCGCCCCGACGGCGGCCAGCGCGCTCCCCCACGCTTCGCGCGTCGCGACCGTGTCCCCCTTCTTGTACGCGGGCGGCACGATTCTCGAGTAGTCGCCGGCCGGAATCTGCCGGCCGCCGCTCGGCGGCGGAGGGATCTGCGGACGCGTCGTGCCGGGGACGAACTGCCGTTCCAGCTCGGCGATCGCGTTGTCCGCTTCGGGGCCTTGCTTGAACGCCTTGCCGTGCCAGCCTTCCTTGCCGGCGACGGCCTCCACGCCCTTTCCTTTGATCGTGCGCGCCAGAATCGCGGTCGGGCGGCCCTTCGTCGCTTTGGCGTCCTGCAGGGCGTTCAGTATCGCCTGCGTGTCGTGGCCGTCGATCACGATCGCGTGCCAGCCGAATGCCTGCCATCGCCTCGAGAACTCGTCCATGTCGTGGCCGAACTGCGTCGGCCGACTCTGGCCGAGGCCGTTGACATCCACGATGGCGCACAGATTGTCGAGCTTCTGAAACGCGCCAATGTCGGCGGCTTCCCACACCGATCCCTCGGCGCACTCACCATCGCCGAGCAGCGCGTAGGTCCGGTAGGCCGATCCGATGCGCCGTGCGTTGAGGGAAATCCCGATCGCGGCGCAGATGCCCTGGCCGAGCGAGCCGGTCGCCACGTCCACAAACGGCAGCCGAGGGGTCGGATGTCCTTCGAGATCGGATCCGATCGTCCGCAGCTTCAGCAGCTCTTCGCGCGGAAACAGGCCCACCTCGGCCCAGGCCGCGTACAGCAGCGGAGCCGCGTGGCCTTTCGAAAGCACGAACCGATCGTTCTCGGGATTGTGGGGATTCTTCGGGTCGTAGCGCATCTCCCCGAAGAAGAGCGCCGCGACGATGTCCGCAGCCGACATGCAGCTCGTCGGGTGGCCGCTCGCGGCGGCCGTCGTCGCGCGAATGGAATCGATCCGAAGCTGGGTGGCGATATTGCGAAGCGCGTCGTTGTTGACAGTCGTCATCTGTTCTCTCGATCCGCCGAGTCTACCATCCTGAGCGCAAGCACGTAATGCGCCGTGAGCGGGCCCTGGCCGTCGAGCTGCGCCGCAGCCGCCGCGAGCGCCGCAGGCGCCTGCGCGTTGAGGTCCGACAATTTGCGGAGCTGCCCCAGGCGCGACAGCAGCGACGCCGTCTCGGCGTTGAGGACGAAGGGCTTTCGCGTGTGCCGCAGCAGGCCGAGATCGCCCGGAGCCGCTGCGCGGTCGTACAGTCCGCCGTCGCGGCCGTCCCACATGCCGGCGAGCGCGTGGCGCGCCAGCTCCTCTGCGAGCATCGCGTACGGCTCGCCCGCCCCGAGCTCGTATGCATCAAGCAGCGCCGCCGCCGATCCGATCTGATCGGCGGCAAGCCCGCGCACCGACGCGCGGCCGTCGAAGTAGTGGGCGACGCCCTCCCCCGGGCGGTAGCACGCCAGCAGTACCCGCTCGAATGACGCGAGCGCGTCGGTCCCGATCGCCGGATCCTCGAGCGCCAGCGACGCGGCCAGCAGCGCGCGCGTGGCCAGCGCGTTCGACTCCGCATACAGCGCCCGGTCGTCGGCGCTGCCGTAGAAGCCGCCGCCGTCTGCGCCAAGCGTGCCGCGCAGGAATGCGACGAGGGACGCGCAGCGATCGCGATCGGCGGCGCGTCGAAACGCCATCACCGCCTCGGCATACGCGCGCAGCAGCGTCGCGTTCGTGTCGAGCAGCTGTTCGCGATGCGGCCGCTGCCAGTCTCGCGTCGCGGCGTACCGGAAGTATCCGCCCCCGCCGTCGCGCAGACCGCCGTCGGCCATCGCGTCGAGCGTCCGTTCGACAATCGACCGCCACCGCGGCGCGTCTGTCTCGTGCCAGAGATCGATCGCGAGATGGAGCGGCGCCGTGTGCGAAAACTTCGGTTCGACGCCGAAGCCCCCGTACACCTCGTCATACGTGGAGAACGTCGCCTCGAGCAGCGCGTCCAGATCGATCGACGTTTGGCGGCGCGCTCGGCGGGCCGACGATCCGGGCTCGTGA
>JBOGIZ010000244.1:0-1503 GCA_050747805.1 Vicinamibacterales bacterium
AAATCCAGGCGCGAGGAGTGGCTTCCGCTAACGCAGGAGATCGGGGATGCAATGATCGCCTATATCGAGCGCGCCAGATCGCGCTCGCCCATATCGCGATTGTTCATCACCGACGCAGCGCCAGTGCGGCCGCTGACCCGCGTCGCTGTCAAATGCATCGTGCGGCGCGCGTTGAGCAGGGCCGGAATCGACAGCGTCCATCGCGGCGCTCATGTGCTGCGTCATTCCGCGGCGACGGCGATGCTACGGCACGGCGTTAGCCTGGCTGGCGTCGGCGCGGTCCTGAGGCACCGGTCGCCGACGACGACGGCGCATTACGCCAAGGTGGACATCGCCCTCCTCTCGGAGATCGCGCAGCCGTGGGTCGGGAGGCTGCCATGCTGAGCGACGACGCTGACCGCTACATCGCGCTTCGCCGCGTTCTCGGCTTCAAGCTTCGTAAAGCCGCGCGGCATCTTCAGTCCTTCGCACGCTTCGCGGCGGACCGTGGAGATACCCGTATCCGCGCGGCGACCGCCGTGGCCTGGGCGGCGACGGTCCCGACGCCGGACACCCGGGACCGCCGTCTCGGGGACGTGGCGCGGTTCGCACGCTTCCTTCATGCCGAGGACACCGCGCACGAAATGCCGCGCGCCGACCTGTTCGCCGTCCGCAAGACACGGCCGATCCCCTACATATACACCCGCGACGAGCTCGTTCGCATCCTCGACGCAGCCGCGGAGCTTCGGCGGCAAAGGCCGAACCCGTTGCGTCGGCAGCTCTATGTGACGCTGTTCGGTCTGATCGCCGCCACGGGACTGCGCGTGTCCGAGGCTCTAGCGCTGAGGCTGGACGACGTGCTGCCCGGCGGCATCCTGCACATCCGCGAAACGAAGTTCTGCAAAAGCCGGCTGGTACCTTTGCACGAGACTGCAGTCGAGGCGCTCGATCGCTATCTCGACGCCCGCCGCCGTCTGGCGGGAACGGACGATCATCTGTTCCCTTCGGTCAAACAGAAGGCGCTCGTCTCGAGCACGGTGAACTATACGTTCCGCTGTCTCTTGCGGCGCGCCAACATCGCCCCGGATCGACAGCGGCAGCCGCGGATTCACGACCTTCGTCACACCTTCGCGACGCGGGTGCTTGAGCAATGCGGCGCCGGGCGCGGCGCGGTCGCCCGGCACTTCGTCGCCCTTTCGACCTATCTCGGGCACGTCGATATCAAGCAGACCTACTGGTATCTTCAGGCGACGCCGGAACTGATGGCCGACATCGCCGACGCCGCGGAAGTGCTGGTCGGGAGGGACGCCCAATGACCCTCCTTGCCCCGCTCATCACCAGCTTCCTGCGCGACTACATGCCCCGTCAGAGGGGCTACAGCCCGCACAGCTGCGAAACCTACGCCCTGAGCTTCAAGCTCCTGCTCGGCTTCGCGGCGGCGCGCACGCGCACCAAACCCTCGCAGCTCTCGATCGAGCAGCTCGACGCGGCGTTGATCCTGGACTTCCTCGCCCACATCGAACG
>JBOGIZ010000245.1:0-4637 GCA_050747805.1 Vicinamibacterales bacterium
TCGCTCGGCTCCCTCCGATCGCGTGGCTCACTCGCGGCGCTCGCTCGCGCGCCGCGTAGAGAGGACGCTTACTTCACATACGCTGACGGGTTCGCGTCGAACTTCGCCTTGCAGCCGAGCGCGCAGAAGTAGTACGTCTGGCCCTTGTATTCGCTCTTCCCTGCCGCGGCTTTCTCGTCGATCGTCATCTTGCAGACGGGGTCTGTCACCATGGGACCTCCTTCTGATCTCAATCCTACCGCAGCGATTCGATCTCGCCATCGTCCCGGCGACTCGGGCAGCGGTCAGACCGTTCTGCATTCGTCGTTCGACGTTCGTCTTTCGTAATTGACTGAACGTGCCCCTCACTCAGAGATCGTCGATAGATTTTGGCCAGTCGGACTTGAGGAGTCGCGAGAGCGACCGATCGGCAAGCAGGCGCCCCTCGGTCTGACACCTCGCACAGTAGTTGCACTCGTTGTCGGCGTAGACGATGCGCTGTATGGCGGATCCGCAGACGGGACATGGCTGACGGGAGCGGCCGTGCACCGCCATCTCGTCGTGAAACGCGGTGACCCTTTCCGGAAATCCGCCGGCGGTCTCGGCGCGCAGGCGATCGATCCAGAGCCGCAGCGTGTCGCGTGTCGCTTCGTACAGACGGCCGAATTCCGCGTCGGTGAGCGATCTCGTCAGTTTCAGCGGCGAGAGCCGCGCGGCATGCAGGATCTCATCCGAGTACGCGTTGCCGATGCCGCTGAACAGGCGGGGATCGGTCAGCGCGCGCTTGAGCGTGTGATTCTCGCGCGTCAGCGCCGCGTGAAACTGCTCGAGCGAGGCGTCGAGCGGCTCGATCCCGCCGGGATCGAGTGTGTGGAGTGTGGTCTCACCGCGAACGAGCTGGAGCGAGGCGCGCTTCTTCGAGCTCGCCTCGGTCAAAAAGAGCGTGCCGTCCCCGAACTCGAAGGCGGCGAGGATCGCGCGCGGACCCATTGCCACCTTCTTCCCCGGCCCGCGCCACCGAAGCCGGCCGGCGATCATCAGGTGGACGACGAGAAACAGCTCGTCGTCGAACGCCAGCACGATGCGTTTGCCGATCCGGCGGGTACCGCGGACGACTCTCCCTTCGAGCGCTGTGATGGGCGGCTCGACGGAGCGCACGACGAACGGACTGAAGATCTTGATGCGCTCGAGCGGCTTGCCGACGGAGTACCGCTCGAGTGCGTCGATGTAAACCGTCAAGTCAGGTAATTCAGGCATCGGTCAATGACGAAGTACGAACGACAAACGACGAATATTGAACGGCTCGCGTCATTCGTCTTTCGTCGTTCGTCCTTCGTCATTGACAGCATGCCCGATTCACACACTCGCCCGCGACAACAATCCCGTTGATGCTGTATCTGCTTCAGCAACGCATTGAATGTCGCGAGATCGGCGGAAATCAGCTTGTCGAGATCCGCGCGGCGGTCGGCGACCTGCTTCGCCAGCTCGTCGTTCACGGCCGATGGGCGATGCACGGATCGCGAGCCCTGGTGTAGTAGAATGCCTACATAATGAAACTGCGCGATCCGGCGCGTGTCGACCTGCTGCAAGGGACCCTCGACCTGCTGATCCTACGCACGCTGCGGCTCGGGCCGAATCACGGGCACGCCATCGGCAAGCACATCCAGCGCACGTCTGAAGACCTCCTTCAGGTCGAGACCGGGTCGCTCTACCCGGCCCTCCACCGGCTCGAGGCGCAGGGCTGGATCGAATCGTCCTGGGCTTTGTCCGACAAGGCGAAGCGCGCGAAGTACTACCGGCTGACGCCCCGCGGACGGAAACAGCTCACTGTCGCCAGGAGCCGGTGGGATGCGTTCGCGCGCGCGATCGCGCTGGTGCTGAAGCCCGGCGGAACGCGCCCATGATCCGCCTTCTCAATAAACTGCGGCGCCTCCGTCGAATCTCGCGCGATGATGATCTCCGCGCCGAGCTGGAGTTCCATCTCGAAGAAGAAGCCGCCGACGGGATCGCGGCCGGCCGCCCGAAAAACGAGGCGCGTCGTGCGGCGCGGCTTGATCTCGGCAACCGAGCACGCGTCGAAGAGGACGTCCGCGCCGAGTGGCGATGGCCGCGCATCGATCGGCTCGGTCAGGACCTGCGGTACGCCGCGCGCATGATGCGCCGGAAGCCAGGGCTCGCGGCGACCGCGATCGTCACGCTGGCACTCGGCATCGGCGGCAATACGGCGCTTTTCAGCCTGATGGACGCGCTGCTGCTCCGGACGCTGCCCGTGGATCATCCGCAGGATCTTGTACGCCTCGTCCAACGCGTGCCAGACGGCGGACCGGATCGCGACGTGTTCACACTGGTCACGCGCTACGTCCTTCAGCAGGCGAATAGAACGATGTCGGGCGTCGCGGCCAGCTCGGAGCTGTTCGGCCGGCCCGCCGAGATCGACGAAGGCAGCCAGCGAGAACACGCGTTCGTTCAGTACGTGTCGGGCAACTACTTCGACGTGCTCGGCGTTCCGGCGGTGAGGGGCCGCGTGTTTCACGAGCACCGCCCGGGCGCCGCGGGCGAGCCGATTGCGGTCATGAGCTACGACTACTGGCAACGCCACTATGCCGGCGCATCGTCCGCGCTCGGCGCACACGTACACTTCAACCGCCTGGACTTCACGATCGGCGGCATCACGCCGGCAGGATTCAGCGGGATGGAAGTCGACGTGCCGGTCGATCTCTGGATCGATGTGGACGACGCGGTTCCACCGAACTCGCCGGATCGCACGCACGGCGCGTGGATGTACCTCACGGGCCGGCTGCGGGCGGGCGCAACCCTGGCGCAGGCGTCCGCCGAGAGCTCGGCGGTCCTCGGACATCCAGCCGAAGTCCGATCGGCAGCCACGGGCTACTCGTCGCTGCGGCGCCAACTCTCCCAGCCGCTTCAGCTCGCCGCAATTGTTGTCGGCCTGGTGTTGCTGATCGCGTGCGCCAATCTTGCCAATCTGATGCTCGCGTCGACGGCGGCGCGAGCGCGTGAATTGGCCGTGCGCAGCGCGATCGGCGCGTCGCGCCGGCGTATCCTCCATCAGCTCGTCACCGAGAGCCTCGTGCTGTCGATTATCGGAGCGCTCCTCGGCCTGGGTCTCGCCTCGTGGATCAGCGCAGCGCTGCTGAACCTCCTGCCGCCGCTCCAGGCAGCGGCGGCGTCCAATCTGCGGTTTCAGCTCGATTGGCCCGCGCTCGGATTCGCCGTCGCGCTCACGGGCGGAGCCTGTGTCCTGTTTGGCCTGCTTCCAGCCATTCGCGCGACGCGAGTGGACGGCGCGGCCGGCCTGCGGGCCGGCGTTGGGACCGGCAGTCGGCATCGCCAGTGGCTGAATCGCGGATTGATCGTCGCGCAGGTGGTCATGTGCGTCTCGATCCTAATGGTCGCAGGTGTCTTTCTGCGGACGCTTCAGAACCTTCGCGGGCAGGACGCCGGCTATCGCGCCGATCACCTGCTCGTCGCCGACGTGGACCCACCCCGGGAATACACGGAGGATCGGCGCGATCAGATACTCGAGGCGCTCCGGACGCGCATCGCCGCGCTGTCGGGCGTCGTGGTGGCGGGGTTCAGTCACGTAGGACAGTTGTCCGGATCCTCTATTGACTCGTCAATACGCTTTCCCGGCGGCCCGGCCATCAACTCTGTGATCGAACAGCGCATCTCGTCCGGCTTCCTGGGCGCGATGGGCACGCCGATCGTTGCCGGCCGTGCATTCACGGAGGCGGACGACCAGCGCGCCCCGCTGGTCGCGATCGTGAACGAGGCGTTCGTGCGTCGATTCCTGGCGGGCGAATCCGTCATCGGGAATCGGTTCTTACTGACGTGGGGATCCCAGGCCGGGCGGCTTGTCGAGGTCGTTGGCATCGTGAAGGACGCGAAGTGGATCAATCTGCGCGACGAGGCGCCTCCGATGTACTACCGTCCGTACCGTCAGATGGGCGGCGTTCCCGAAGTGCGGTTCGCGATCCGCACGTCGGTCGATCCGCGCCAGCTCGCGGGTGACCTGCGGGCGGCCGCGCGCGCGATCGATCCAGGCATCACGGTCGCCAACATCGTGCCCTTCACCGACATCATCGATCGCACGCTCGTCACGGAGCGGCTCGTGGCGCAGGTGTCCACCGCATTCGGCGCGATCGCGCTCATCATCGCCGCCGTCGGGTTGTACGGCGTGCTCGCCTACAGCGTGGTCCGGCGGCGGCGCGAGATCGGCGTTCGCATGGCGATCGGCGCACGGCCGCGCAGCGTCGAGTGGATGTTCCTGCGCGAGTCGCTCGGACTGCTCGCGCTTGGCATCGCGCTCGGGTTGCCGGCGGCATACGTCCTGACCCGGCTCGCCTCGTCGATGCTGTACGGACTCGGCCCACACGATCCCGGGACGATCGCTGCCGCGCTGGCCGTGCTGGGCTGTGCCACCCTTGCGGCCGCCTATCTGCCCGCGCACCGCGCGGCGAGAATCGATCCGATCATCGCGCTCCGCGAGGACTGACGCGGGGGCGGAGTGCGGGGGAGCGGAGCGCGGGGTGCGGGGACCGAGTGCGGGCCGCGGGGACGGCGCGCTCCGTGTACTCCGTGCATTCCGTGGCCCCATGTACATCGCGGCCGTAATCCGTGTAGTCCGTGTATTCCGTGGC
>JBOGIZ010000246.1:0-1590 GCA_050747805.1 Vicinamibacterales bacterium
GGGCGAGGTCGTGTTCAACACGAGCATGACCGGGTACCAGGAGGTGCTCACCGATCCTTCGTACGCCGGGCAGATCGTGACGATGACCGCGCCCGAGATGGGAAATTACGGCGTGGCTCGCGACGACATCGAATCGCGCGGACCGCAGGTGGCGGGCTTCATCATTCGCGACGCATCGCCCGTGGCGAGCAACTGGCGCGCCGACAGCACGCTGCGTGAGTATCTGGTGCGCCACAACATTGTCGCGATCGCGGACATCGACACCCGCGCGCTCACCCGCGTGCTGCGCTCGGCCGGCGTCATGCGCGGCATCATCGCGACAGGTGATGTGGATCCGAAAGCGCTCGTCGATCGCGCGCAGGCGCTGCCGTCGATGGAGGGCTCAGATCTGGTGCGCGGCGTCACGTGCGAACAGCCGTTCGACTGGACACCGGATCCCGCGCTCGAGGCGAGCGCCGAATTCGCGCCGCCGCCAGGGCGCCGCGCGCGCCGCACGCTCCACGTCGCCGCGTACGACTACGGGATGAAGTGGAATATCCTTCGGCGCTTCGCCGCGTACAACTGTGACGTCCGCGTGTTTCCCGCGACGAGCCCGGCGGCGGATCTGCTCGCCGCCGGCCCCGACGGCGTATTTCTCAGCAACGGTCCCGGCGATCCCGCCGCACTCCCGTACGCCATCGAGAACGCGCGGACGCTCATCGACGCCGACGTTCCCGTGTTCGGCATCTGTCTCGGGCATCAGCTTCTGTCGCTCGCGATGGGAGCCCGCACCTACAAGCTGAAGTTCGGTCATCGCGGCGCCAACCATCCCGTGAAGGACGTCGAAAGCGGGAAGGTGGAGATTACATCCCAGAATCACGGCTTCGCCGTCGATCCGGCGTCGCTGCCGCCGGGCGCGCGCGTGACGCACGTCAACCTGTACGACGGCACGATCGAAGGTCTGCGCCACGACGTGCAGCCGGTCTTCTGCGTGCAGTATCACCCTGAAGCGTCGCCCGGTCCGCACGATGCGGATTACCTGTTCCAGCAGTTCGTGGATGAGATGGAGCGGCGAGCGTGAACAGGGCAGTCCCGGGTCATGCCCAAACGTACTGATCTCAAGCGCATCCTCGTCATCGGCTCCGGCCCGATCGTCATCGGTCAGGCGTGTGAATTCGACTATTCAGGCACGCAGGCGTGCAAGGCGCTCAAGGCGGAAGGGCTCGAGGTCGTGCTCGTCAACAGCAATCCGGCGACGATCATGACCGACCCTGAGCTCGCCGATCGCACCTATGTCGAGCCGCTGACGGTCGAGATGGTCGCGTCGGTCATCGAGCGCGAGCGCCCGGATGCGCTGCTGCCGACCGTCGGCGGCCAGACGGCGCTGAATCTTGCCGTCGAGCTCGCTGCCGCGGGTGTGCTCGAGAAGTTCGGCGTCGAGCTGATCGGCGCGTCGGTCGAAGCGATCAAAGTCGCCGAGGATCGGCTGCTGTTCCGCGACGCGATGAAGGAGATCGGCATCGCGGTGCCGAACAGCCGCTACATCCGATCGCTGAACGAGGCGTTCGGCGCGATCGACGCCATCGGCTTTCCGGTCATCGTGCGCCCCTC
>JBOGIZ010000247.1:0-6926 GCA_050747805.1 Vicinamibacterales bacterium
AGCGCCGATTCGAACATGTAGACCTCGGGCTTCTGCCACGGCGAGAAGCCCCAGCGGCCCTGGCCGTAGAGATAATAGTCGTCGCCGTTCGCGCCGCTGCCGCCGCTCACCTGGTACGACCAGCCCCAGTTCTGGTTGAAATCCTGATAGAGATCCGTGACGCCGGCGCCGACGCCGACAGCCGCGAAGAGCCGCGAGCGCGTGCCGATGAACGCCGCCCCTTCACCGCCGTAGCTATGGCCGTTGATGCCGATCTTCGCGGGATCGGCGTAGCCCATCTCGATCACCTTCCTGGTCGCCGCCTCCACCGCTTCGAGCATGTCGCTGTGCGACGAGCCGGTGTGGAAGTACACATCGGGCACCAGCGCAAGATAGCCATCGCTGACGGCCTGCATCGGCGACGATCCCATGCTCGAGAGATACGACGGCGCGTTGTAGTGATAGAAGTTCTGCGTATTCTTCTCATAGAAGTTCACCAGCATCGGCCGCTTCTCGCCAGGCTTGTAGTCGTCGGGAATCGTCAGCATCGCCTGCAGACGGTGTCCGTCGTGATCCTTGAAATCAAACAGGATCCGGTGTCCCCAGAGGTATTCCGACTGCTGCGGATTCGCGTCGCTGATCTTCTTCGAGTCCTTGAAGTCCGGGCCAGACACGTGCAGATCGGGAAATTGCGCGAACGTCTGGCGCGTGAAGAGATATTTGTCGGCGTTTGCCGCCTTGACCGGCGCGCTGAACGCCGCCTCGTCGTAGACGAGCTCCTTCAACTGGCCGTCCGCGAGCTGGTAAAAGCCGTCCGTCTTCGTCCACTCGCCGAACGCCGACAGCATGATCGGCTTCGACACGTCGATCGTCGTGTTGCGTCCGGCGCCGCCGCGGCCACCGCCGCCCGCGCCGCCAAATCCGCCGCCGCCGCCGACCGTCACGGGGGTCGTCGGCAGGTCCGGCGGATCGAGCTTGACGTAGCGCAGCGCGACGTCGTTCTTCGCGCCGAAGCCGTCCGTCAGATTGCGCGCCGCCGATCCATCGAGCGGCACGAGCCACAGATCGTATTTCTGCTCGGCGATGACGGCCTTGCCGTCCTTCGTGAACCCAGCGATGCCGACCGCGGGCTTGGGACCGGGATGATCGAAGTCGGGATTCACGAAGCTGACGCTCGCGCCGATCGTCTTTGACGCGCCCGCGTCGAGGTCGTACGCCTGGAGCTTCAGATCCTTCCAGTACACGAAATAGTGCCCGTCGGGTGAAATGCCGAACGTGTGATTCCCGTTGTTGTTCAAGATCTGATTCTTGAGCATCAGCGTCCGCTCACCCGTCGACGTGTTGATCCGATAGACGTCGGCCGCTGGCGGTTTGTAGTCGCTGACGTACCCCCGCGCGTCGCGCCCGACGCCCCATCGGCCATCCTGCGCGATGTCGATGTCGCGCATCGTCTCGTCGGCGAGCTTGACGAAAGTCCCGGATGCCGTGTCGAAGGCCTCGCGGAACGTGAAGTCGCGATCCTGTTCGGCGCGGATCATCTGCTCGGACTGGATGCGATCGTCCGAGGTGTTCCAGACGTCGACATCCGCATTCTCGTCGGTGTTCAGACGCTCGCCAATGAACGCGGGCACCTGCGCCTTCATGCCGAAGAACAGTCGCTTATCGTCCGCACTCCATGTCAGCGCGGCGCGATCGCTCACAATCCAATCCTTCGGGACGCCCGACGCCGCCGACGCATCGAACGCGACCGGCTTCGGGGCCGTGTCTTCCCGGCCGACGGCGGCCTGTACGTCGTGAAAGGCCATCAGCACGTTCGCCCGCTCGCGCTTGTGTTCGACGTCCGCCCCTTTCAGCACCGCGAGCGACGTACCGTCATCGCTCCACTCGAGGCGGCTGTAGATCTTGGCGCCGTTGTCGAGCGGCGTGACACGCTCGGTTTGCACGTCGTACACGAAGAGGCCGTTCGAATCCTTCGGCGTCGCATCGACGTCGTACGCGAGCAGGGCCCCTTTTTTCGTGAAGGCAATGTCGTTCACGCTTCCGAGGATCTGCGACCGCCCGGTCTTGAGGTCGACGAGGACTACGTCGGTGCCGCGCGGATCCTGCTCGGGGCCGACGCTTCCGCCCGTGGCGGCCGCGCCCTGATTTCCGCCCGGCTGCGCGGCGCCCCCTTGCCCACCCCGGCCGGCATTGGCATTCCCGCCGGGTGCGGGCGGCTGCCGCTTCAGCACGAGATGCGTGGACACCGGCGAGAAGACGAACGACTGGACGTCGTCCCATGTCTGGATCGCGCCGGTCGCGAGATTCCGCAACTCGGCCCGCTTCGGCGGCATCGGCGCCTGTGCACCTCGTCCTTGGGCCTGGGCCGGCGCCTGCGGCGCATCGCCGCCCGCCGGCGCGTTTCCGGCGCGTCCCCGTCCGCGCCCACCGCGGCCGCCCGAGGGATCCACGATGTAGACGATCCATTTGGAATCGGGCGAAAAGATCCCGCCGACGCCGTTGGCCACGGTCACGTCCTGATTCGTGGCGAGATTCACGAGGTGCAGCACGGGCTTGGTCTCGCCCGGGGCGACGTTGGTCTGCTGCAGCACGTATGTGACCCAGTTGCCGTCGCCTGAGATCGACTGCTCGCTGATGCTGCGCCAGCGTGTGTAGTCGGCGACGCCGAGGGGCTTCTTTACGGCCGCGGTGGACTGCGCGAACGGCAGCGCGCAGGTGCAGGCAAGCGCGACCGCCACGGCGAAGAACCACGTCGCGAACTGATGACGATGACGAACGGTCGATCTGGCGGCAGAGATCATGTGGGACTCCTCAATGCACCGGCGATGATACGCCACCTGCCGCTGATCGGGCATACTTGAGGAACAGCCACGCTGCCGTCAGGAAGGACACTGGGTATGAACGAACCGGGAATGCCTCTGCGATTTCGCCTGCTCGCCAGGCTGGCCCTTGCCGTTGCCCTCGTTGCCTTGGCGTCCGCGTGCGGGAGTCTGTTGACGGCATCGCCGGTGCCGCTCGCCATCGCCGTGAACGGCGCGGCGCCCGCGAAGGGCGGCACGTCCCAGCTGCGCGTCGTCGCCGCCATGTCCGACGGCACCAGCCAGGACGTCACGTCCGCCTCAACATTTACGTCGTCTGATGTCACGATTGGAACCGTCTCGGCCACTGGCGTCGTCACGGGCATCGCGTCGGGTACGGTGACAATCACCGCGACGTATCAGGGTTTGACGGCGGTCATCGGATTGACGATTCCGTAGCCGTGCCGCTCTTCGATTTTCGCTGCCGCGCGTGCGGATCGACCTTCGAAGCGCTCGTGCGCCCGTCGCACGCGCCGGTGTGTCCCTCGTGCGCGAGTCCCGATCTGGATCGCCAGCCGTCGTCTTCGTCGGTATCAGTGAAGAGCGGCAGCGGCCTGAGCAAAGGCGCCCGCGCCGCCGTGCAGACGCAGCAGCGGCAGCAGCATCGCGATCAGGCCGCATACCAGCAGGAGATCGAAAAGAAGCATCTCGATGACTGAGCATCCATGAATATTTCTGACGTCCGCCGGCGATGCCGGTCCATTTCCCTGTGCGCCGCAGCGGCGCTCGCGCTGGCTGTCCTGGCCACGGGGTGCAATAACCCCATGTCGGCGAGCCACCTGCTCGTCATCAGCGTCACCGGCAGCGCACCGCCCGCCGGCGGCCAGGCGCAATTCGCGGCCGTCGCGATCTTCAACGACGACACGACACAGGACATTACGCAGACGGCCACCTGGCAGTCGTCGGACACGTCGATCGCGACCGTCAACCCGACCGGCCTCGTGACGGCTCTCGCGCCGGGCGTCGCGACAATCAAAGCGACGTTCGACAACACCACAGGGTCAACGACGGTGACCGTACAGTGACGCCTCAATTGGTGAATTGGTGAGCTGGTGATCTGGTGAATTGGGAGTTGGTGAGTTCGTGAATTCGTGAATTGAGTTGGTGAATTGACCCTCCCCAATTCACCAATTCAATTCAATTCACCAATTCACCAATTCACCAGATCACCAATTCAATTCACCAGATCACCAATTCACCAATTCACCAATTTCCTCAGGCCGTCGCCCGCGGTGTCGCCGGCGCGGCGATGATGGCGGCGGTCGCGGAGCTCAGCCCGGGCGATGCGGCGTCGATCCGAATTTCGCCCGGCGTTTTCGATGCCTGCACGATGGCCATGCAGAGGCCGTTGAAGGCGCTCCGATTCGACGCATGATCAGCCTCGTGGCTGCTCGGATCGCCGTTGCCGACGCCGATGATGCGCCCGGGACCGGTCAGTGTGAAGGTCACGTCGTTGCCGGCCGTCGGCACGACCCGCCCTTGCGCATCGACGATTTGCACGGTCACCAGCGACAGGTCTTCGCCGTCGGCATTGACGCGCGCGCGATCAGGCGCCAGCACGATCCCGGCTGGCGCGCCGGTCGTTTCGCGGCGATCGGTCAGAATCTGCTTCCCGCTGCGGAATCCGCGCGCCTCGATGGTTCCGGACGCGTACGGCACTTTCCATGACACGTGCGAATTGCGCGCGACGTCCTGCGCGCCCGCGCGCGTGCCGTTCACGAACAACTCGACGCGCTCGAGATTCGTGAAGCACCACACCTCGATCTCCGCGCCTTCCTTGCCGGCCCAGTTCCAATGTGGAAACAGATGCAGAACGTCGGCTCCGCTCCACCAGGCGCGGTAGTAGTAGAAGAGATCCTTTGGAAAGCCGCACGTATCGAGAATGCCGAAATGCGAGTTGATGCAGGGCCATCCGTACGGCGTCGGCTCGCCGCGGTAGTCGAAACCGGTCCAGACGAATCCGCCCGCGATCCACGGACGCGCGGCGTAGGTCGTCCACCATTCCTCGGCGGTCGACGCCCACGGCGGAAAATTCCTGTCGTACGCGCTCACGTATCCCTTGTCGGGATCGTTCGCATAGATGCCGCGGGTCGAGACCGTGCTCGCGACCTCAGTCCCCATGGCGAGGTGAGTCGGGAACTTCGCGCGAAAGTCGTCGAGCTCTTTCGCATGTCCGTAATTGAAACCCTGCACGTCGACGATGGCCGTGAGGCCCTTGCCCCATGAGCCGTTCATGGCCTCGGTGACGAGGCGGCTTGGATCCAGCTCGCGGGCGACGCGCTTCATCGTCTCCGCGATGCGGGCGCCGCGATCGGTTCCCTGATCCCCTTCTTCATTGCCAATCGACCAGCAGAAGACGCACGGATGATTGCGGTCGCGCCGGATCATCCGCGTGAACTCGCTGAGGCCCTCGTCGTTCGACGACATCATGCGCGTCTCGTCGAGCACGAGCATGCCGAGGCGATCGCACGCGTCGAGCAGCGCCGGCGTCGGTGGATTGTGCGACGTGCGATACGCGTTCACGCCCATCTCTTTCAGCTTCGCGATGCGGAAGTCCTGCAGCCGATCTGGCAGCGCGGATCCCACGCCGGCGTGATCCTGGTGATTGCACATGCCCTGGATCTCGACGCGCGTGCCGTTGAGGAAGAAGCCCTGATCCGCGTCGAAGTGGATCGTGCGGACGCCGAACGTGGTCTCGACGCTATCGACCATCCCCCCGCCTGTACTGACGCGTGCCGCAAGCTGATAGAGATGCGGCGTTTCGATCGACCAGAGATTCGCCTTCGCGATCGTCAGACGCCCAACATGAGTCGCCGTGCTCCACGCATCGACGGCGCCGGTTCCCCCGGCCGTCCCGATCCCGCCTCCACCCGATCCGATTCCGAGCGCCAGGCTGTAATCGAGCCGGTCCTCGCTGTCGTTCACGATCTCGCAACGAATCTCACAGATCGCGTCGCCGCTCGGAGTCAGCTGTGTCGTCACGAACACGCCATCCGGCGCGATGTGAAGCGGGGCGGTCTTTTCGAGCCACACGTGCCGGTAGATTCCGGCGCCTTCGTAGAACCAGCCTTCCCCCTCGGTCGCGTCCGCGCGCACGACGAGCACGTTGACGCCGGTGTAATTGATCAAATCGGTGACATCGAACCGGAACGGCGTGTAGCCGCTCAGATTGCGTCCGACGAAGTGGTTGTTGAGAATAACGATCGCGTCGCGGAACACGCCCTCGAACTCGAGCGCGATGCGGCGGCCAAGATCGGCGGCAGGAATGTCGAACGTCCGGCGGTACCACCCGATGCTCGTCTCGGGATACGCGCGGCCGAGCGGTTTGCAGCCGTGGCCGATGAGATCGCGATCGTCAACGAACGGGAGATCGACGGCCCAATCGTGCGGCAGGTCGATCGGCGTCCAGCCGCTCGTGTCGAAGCTCGCCTGCGTTACGCTGCCGCGTCCGCCGATAAAGCTGTTCGATTTGGCAAACGCGCCGTCCGATCGGCCGTAGCCGAAATCCTTGCCCGGATCGTTCGCGTGACCGAGGTGAAACTGCCATCCAAAGTCGGCGAGCAGACGCTCGCGCGGCGACGCACCGTGCACGGTGAGCGTCCCGGGGCCGACGGCTTGCGCGCCGGATGTCTCGGCCCGGCCGAACGCTCGCGCGACCTGCTCTCCAGCCGCCGGCAGCAGCAGCGCGCCGCTGGCGGCGGCCATCCTCTCCAGCCATTGTCGTCGGCTGATCCGCATGGTCCGTCATTATGCGCGATTCGCCGACGTGCGAGGACCGATGAGCGATGAGCGATGAGCGATGGCCGATGACCGATGGCCGATGGCCGAGACGATGGCCGATTGGGGCGACCGCGTCTGCGCGAAAGTTAGGTTCGCGTCGCGCGGGTGCAACGGGCGCCCCAGGCCGTGCCTTCTTCGACCCCGGGCAGCGTCAAGCCGACGCGGCGCACGGTGTCAAACGGCAGCGCCTTTTCCCTCTCGCCCATCGGTCAACCTCTCTCGCCCCGCCGCCCGTACCCTCCGCGACCCGCACCCCGTACCCCGCTCTCCGCATCCCGTACCCTCCGCGACCCGCACCCCGTACCCCGC
>JBOGIZ010000248.1:0-3011 GCA_050747805.1 Vicinamibacterales bacterium
CCGCCGAACATATCGCCCAGCCCGAACAGATCGCCCAGATTGCCGAAGATGTCTTCGAAGCCCGCGAAGACATCGGGGTTGAACCCGCCGGCGCCCGCGCCGGCCCCGCTCACCCCCGCATGGCCGAACCGATCGTACAGCGATCGCTTGTCCCGATCGGCGAGGATTGCGTAGGCTTCGGCCGCTTCCTTGAACTGTTCTTCCGCTTCGGCGCTTCCCGGGTTGCGATCGGGGTGATACTTCAGCGCGAGCTTGCGATACGCGCTCTTGAGTTGCTGATCGGTCGCGTCTCGGCTGATGCCCAGAACGTCGTAGTAATCCCGTTTGCTCACCCTTTCGCCACCTTCACCATCGCCGGCCGCAGCAGACGATCGCCGAGCATATAGCCGCGGCGGAATTGCTCGACGACCTCGCCTTCACGGCGGCCTTCGGCCGGCTCGTGCGCGACCGCCATGTGATAGTGCGGATCGAAGGCCGTGCCGAGCGCTTCGATCGGACGCACGCCGCGCTTGCGCAGGACCTCTGCAAGCTGTTTATGAATCAGCTCGACGCCGCGGCGAAGCGATTCGCCGCCGTCTGGGCCGACCTCAGCGCCGAGCGCCCGCTCGAGATCGTCCACGAGCGGCAGCAGCTCCTGAAGGAGATCCGCGGCTGCCGCTTCGGAGAGCTGCTGTCGCTCGCGATCGGTCCGCTTGCGATAATTGTCGAACTCGGCGGTCTTCCTCAGGAGACGATCGTAGAAGTCGTCGCGCTGCTTCTGCAGTTCAGCGACCGTGAGCGTCTCGTCGTCGTTCGGCGACGCGCCGGCCGCTTCGCCGTTACGCTGCGGCCGATCGCCCGATTCGACCGACGTCTCGTCGGTTGGATTCTTAGGCATAGGAGTTCACGTCCATTGAATAAACAGCCGAATCACGGAAGATGCCACGCGTAGCCATGGCGCTGACGCCCTGACACTCTGAGGCTAGCTGTTGTCGAAAACCCGGTTGATCGTGCGCGACAGACTGTCGACCACGTTGATGACGCGCGAGTAACGCATGCGCGTCGGGCCGATCACGCCGATGGCGCCGCGGCGGCGTCCATCCGAATACGTGCACGTCACCAGACTGAACGGCTGAAACTCGGGATCCTGGTGCTCGGACCCGATCACGACGGCCAGGCCTCCGCCGTCGAGGCACGCGTCGATCAATTGCACGAGCCGCGACTTTTCCTCGATCATGCGCAAGAGCGACTTCATCGCCGCGAGCGTGGCTTCGGGATCGTCGCCCGATCCGATCTCGAAAAGCAGCGACGCGCCTTGAATGTAGATCGAAGCCCCGAACTCGAGGCCGTCGAGCGTGCGGCTGGCGAGGCGCAGCGCGCGCGCCATGAGTTGGTCATACAGCGTCCGTTCTTCGCGAAGGCGATCGAGAACGGCCTGTCGCACGTCGCTCAGCGAGCATCCGCGGAATTCGCTGTTCAGATAGTTGGCCGCCTGTCCGAGCTCATCGGCAGCGAAGGACTCGCCTGGTTCGATCACCCGATGGGAGATGTGGCCGCCTGTCGAGACGAGGACGACTAGAACCTTGCCGCCGTCGAGCGCGACGAAATCGACGTGCTCGAACGTGGCGTCGCTCGTCGGGACCATCGCGAAGCCGATCTGATGCGAC
This sequence comes from Vicinamibacterales bacterium, assembly GCA_050747805.1. Taxonomy (GTDB): domain Bacteria; phylum Acidobacteriota; class Vicinamibacteria; order Vicinamibacterales; family 2-12-FULL-66-21; genus JAICSD01. The sequence continues at coordinate 1,647 of JBOGIZ010000248.1, forward strand.
GCGCGCGAAATCTCCTGGGACGCGTGGGAGAGCACATCCTCGATCGTGCCCGCGCGGCGCAGCCGCTCTTCGACATCCGGCGCCGAGCGCGCGGCGCGCCGATCCGTCAGCAGCTGGTCCACGTGGCTGCGATAGCCGAGGTCTGTTGGGACGCGGCCGGCGGAGGTGTGGGGCTGACGAACATAGCCCAGCTCCTCGAGCCGCGCCATGACGTTGCGCAGGGTCGCCGACGACACGCCGAAGCCGCGGCTGGCGAGCCACAAGGATGAGATGGGCTCGCCGTGCTCGATATAGGCCTGGACGAGGACGTCGAGGATCCGCCTATCTCGTTCGGGCAGTTCAGGATGACGGGTCATGGCTGCTTAGCAATCGGTGGTCGCGAGTGCTAAGGGGATTATATCAGAGCCCGCTCGGCCAGCGCCCGCGCTGCCTTGCGGGCGTCTGCCGTAATTTCCGCGGCGTCCTGATGCGTCAGCTGAAAGTCGCGCACGAGCACCGCCCCGTCGACGACGGTCGTGCGGACATCGCTTCCGCGCGCCGCGTACACCAGCGTCGACCAGACGTCGGCGTCGGGCGCGAGGTGCGGACGATCGCGTTCAATAAGGATGAAGTCCGCGCGCTTGCCGCGCTCGATCGAGCCGATCTCGTGCTCGAGCCCAAGCGCTCGCGCGCCCTCCCTGGTCGCCATCCACACGGCGTCGCGTGCCGTCAGCGCGCCGGGCGCCTTGCGGACGCCCTGGAGCGTCGCCGCGAGCCGCATTTCTTCGAACATATCGAGCCGGTTGTTGCACGCCGCGCCATCGGCGCCGAGCGAGACCGAAATGCCTCGCGCGCGCATCTCGGCCACCGGCGCAATGCCCGATCCTAGTTTCAGGTTCGAGCTGGGGCAGTGCAGCACCTTCACGCCGCGTTCGGCGAGCAGTGCCTGCTCGGCCTCGTTCACCCAGACGCAGTGCGCGGTGCAAAGCTGCGGCGTCGCAAGACCCGTGTCGGCGAGATACTCGAGATTGGTCATCCCACCCGAGAGCTTTCGGACGACCTCGATCTCTTCGCGGTTCTCGGACGCGTGCGTGTGAACGAGAACGCGCCCGCGCGCGGAAAGATCCGCCACCGCCTCCAGCAGCGCGCGCGAACACGAAACCGCGAACCGCGGCGCGAACGCGGCTCCGAGCCGGCCGTTCGCGCGTCCGTCCCAGCGCTTTCTCAGCGCGACGCTTTCGTCGATCGATGCGTGCATCTCCTCGCGCAGCCGCGCCGGCACGTCGCCGTCCGAATCCATCATGCACTTGCCGACGATGGCGCGCAGGCCCATCTCCTCGAGGGCTTCGAAGACCGCATCGGTATCGTGCACCGTCTCCATCGTCA
>JBOGIZ010000249.1:0-9490 GCA_050747805.1 Vicinamibacterales bacterium
CGCCGGGGCCGCGCGCTGGCGCTGCTCGTCGTTGGTGCCGCCATGACTGTCGCAGCAGCACGGATCTGGAGCCGCTGGTCGCTGCCCGCGGCCGTGAACGACTCTCGCGCCGCGACCGGCCCCGGCCCTGCCGATGTTGACGCGCTCGTGCGCGCCCTGCCGGCCCGCGCGCGAGGCACTCCGCATCCGCGCGAGACGCGGCGCGCGGCCGACGTCGCGTCGGCGTTCGCGCGTGAACGCACGAACGCGGCGCCCGGGGCGTGGATCGCGGCCGGGGATCGTACGCCCTGGGTCGTCGTGGCGCCAGGCCCCTTGGGCTCCTGGGACGATTTCAAGATCGACTCGCCGGTCGTACGCCGCGCACCCGACGGCACGTTCACGATGTGGTTCCGCGGCTGCCGGTTCAGCGGCGGTGTGTACGGGTGCGGCGTAGGCCGCGCGACCTCGGCCGATGGCGTCGCATGGACGATCCGGCCGCAGCCCGTATTCGTGCCAGCCGATCCGTACGATCGCGCGCACCTGACGGCGATTGCGGTAGCCGCCAGCCCGCGCGAATACCGGCTGTGGTACTCGGTGGACGCGTCGTGGACGAATGGCCGCCGCCCGGCGACCGTATACATGGCGCGCTCGGCTGATGGCGTCGCGTGGACATCGCCTTCCCGTGTCTACACTGGCGTGGCGCCGAGCCGTCCGTTGTTTCCGGCCGCGGCCTTTGCGGCCGGCGCCTTCCATGTCTGGCTCGTGGACAGCCGGTCGCCCCTCGATCCGACTACGAACCGGTTTCCGCCGATGCCCCCCGAAGGGGACGAGATGCTCCTGCACTTCATTTCCAGCGACAACGGCGCGCTCACGGCCGAAGGCGGCGTGCCGATCGAGCGGCTCCGCATCGATCCGCTACCGATGTCCATAGTCGCGCTCGATTCGGGCGGGTTTCGCGCGCTTCTCTACGAACAGCATCCGATCGGTGCGACGCGGCAGGGGTTCGCCGTGCTGCGATCGCCGGACGGTACGACGTGGGAGCGTCGCGACGACGAGGGAATGCCGTTTGGCGTCGGCAATCTCGGCTCGCGCGTCGTCCCCGTATCGATCGCGGCCCTCGACGCACCGGCGGCCCTGCTCGGCTGGATCGTTCAACGCGACCGGCGCGGTGCCGACTCGATCGTCGCCGCGTTCCGGCGAGACGTGGCGCGATGACCGGCCGCGGCGCGTCGCGAGCGGCGTTCGTCTTGACAACCGCGTGCGTTGTGGCCGCAGTAACCGCGCGTCCGGCGCGGCCCCAGGCCGCCCAGAACGCGGCGGCCCCCCGGCTCGTGTGGCACGGAACGATCGACGACGACCTGTCGTACGTGCGCCGCGCCGTCAGCGGCGGCGGCGTGCCGCGGATGCCGAACCCGTTCATCTACAGTCACAGCGTCCACGTCGATTTCGAGTACGTACAGGAGTTCGACGCGTATGGCAACGCCACGTTCAGCCGGCGGCATATGAACTGGTCGATCGAAGGTTCGGAGACCGACACGGAAGCGTTCGCGCGCCACTGCCACGGATCCGGCAGCCTCGACCTCAGCGCGTCGCGCCGCTCGGACGATGCTTCGACGGCCGAGAGCCGCGCGATGCAGGCCGATTGCGCCATGAACAATTTTGTGCCGAACTTCCGGATCGAAGGCGGTCTGCCGGCCGCTCCGCCGCTGCCCATCATTCCGGCGATCAGCGACCTCGACGACAACTGCGAGTACCGTGCCGAGCAGGGGACGCGACGTACGGACGTGTGGCTGACGCCGGATGTCGACGCGGTTGTCGATCTCGACGTGCGGCCGACGAGCGCGTATGCCAAGTTCGTCCCCGAGCCCGGTCGCACCGTGGACATCACGGCGCGCACGATTCCCGCGTTTCCCGCGGCGTTCCGCTTCGTGATCGACACAGAGCACACGTCGAGCTTCGCCGGCTACGCGAGCAACGCGTCGATCGATGACGCGTTCTTTAAGCGGTTCGGCCTCGAGCACCTCTTGTGGAGCTACACGGATCAGAGTCCCGATTTCATCTTCGATCCGCAGATGTTTCCCTCCGATGGGTGGGCATTAGCGTCGCAGGGCGTCGTCGAAAGCGTAGCCGGCCTGACGTCGGCGACGGCGCGCGTGACCGCCATGGATTACGGCGCCATTGGGCGGGTGAAGGTGCTCGTGAAATACAAGTGCGGCGGCTGGATTCCGGCGCGCGTCCGCGTGAACGGCCAGGAGCGCGAGGCGGTGTCCATCCCGCTCGACGAGGACCACAACCTGATGGCCGACGCGCTCGACGACTACAAGGGCGCGCCAGACCGCGATGACGATGCGCTGCCGAAGGGTGATGGCACGGCGGGCGACGGCCTGACTGCGTTCGAGGAGTACCGCGGCTTCATGATCAAGGGCGGATCGTGCGACGACCCGACGAGCGACTGGCACGTGCGCACGACGCCGCGGCACAAGGATTTCTTCGTCTACACCGATTATCCGGACCTCGAGCAGGAAGCGCACATTTTCGGCTGGATGGCCGACATCGAAGTGCTGCCGGTGTGCGACCGGCATCTCTCCAAGACCCAGCAGGTGCTCGACGCGATGTACACGCTGGACATGTCCAAGCCCTACCTCGACGTCCCGGATGACTCGCGCGTCGTGAACTTCACGCTCGATCGTGCCCGTCAGACCGTCTTCGACGGACTCGTTGTGCACCGCGGGCCGCAGCATGGCGTCGTGGTTCAGCTCGAGAGCAAGTTGAGGCCGCAGATGATCGGGACGTTCAACGGATATACGATTCCGGCCGAGCCGGGGCTCGTTATGGGACCGCCGCGCCTCACGGCCGGCGTTTTCGTCCGACCCAATATCGGCTACGTCGAGCTGCTCTCGACGGTCCACGAGCTGGGTCACACCGTCGGCATTCCTCACCACAGCGATCGCCGCGACGGCACGACGCTGTCGCTCGGCAAAGAGGACATCACGCCTTCGACGTCGGCGCTTCAGGCGGGCGGCATTCCGCTCGATTCGCCCGACGCCGACGCCCTCGTGGCGGCCGCTGGCGTCGAAGGGATTGTCATCGGGCCCGGCGGCAAGTGCACTATCGCGAGCCCGTCGGCGAGGTATCGAGGAGGCGTGTTTGTCGGCTGCATGGTGAGCTTCATCAGCCGGCGCGGCCAACAGGAAAGCGGCACGCAGGGCTGCCCCATGCGGTACGACTGGCCGAACCCGCCGGCTCACGAACCGTCCGGAGTGGAGGCGCACAACGAGTGGAGCGATGTCGTCACCGACGCACCGAACGTCGTCGTGCCTCCGGCTCCGGCAGGCGCAGACGTGGCGGGATCGGCGGGCGTCGCCGCGCGAGGTCTCGATCGCCGCGCTGCCGCGGCGGCCGACGTCGAAACGAGGCACTCGTGGTTCGTCGACTTCTGGAGCGGCGCGAGGTTCTGGTCCGACGATCCCAACGACGTCCCGTGGGGGCTTGACAAGCTGTGCCCCAGCCCCGCCGGCACGGGGGTGAACTCCGGGCGCGGTGATGCGAATCTTGCCGGCGATGCCGGGCGTCCAACCCCGTGCCGCGCGTATTTCGTGATCAACGATCGTGGCCCGAGCTGACGCCGCCAGCGGACGGCGCTCGCGCCGCCGCCGTCTCACGGCGGGCGCGGCGTGTGTGATCGCCGCCGCGTGCGTCGCGTGGCTGCTGATGCGTCCGTTGCCCGCATCCGGCGTCGAGCTGGCGCTTCGAGTCGAAGGGCGGCGACAAATCACGGTTGCGGCGGGCGCGCCGATCGCGCTCGACATCTACCTGTCTGCGCCGAGGGGAGCGTCTTCGATCGTCGTCGGCTCGGACGCGCATCCCTGGTTCACGCGCGTCCGGCTGGTGGAGGCGACATCGGGACGTCCGCTTGGCTGGTCCGTCGTGGCACTCGGTTCGCCCACGACCACCGTGTATTCGACGCGCGCCGATGGCGGGCCGGTCGTGATCGATCGCTATGAGGCCACGGCCACCGTGGACGCCTCGCACGTGCACCACGCAACAGTAGCGGTGCCTCCGGAGACAATACAGGCCGGCGTCTACAGAATTGCCGTCGTCGTGGACGCCGAGCGCTGGCCGCCCTGGCGCGCGCACGGGACCCTGCGATCGTCAGCTGTGACGGTCACGGTCGCGGCTGGGAATGCGAGTGGACGGCTCGAGACGGATCGCCTCGAATCGTCGACCGAGTTCTTCATTCTCACAGGCCGCGGCCCGGACGCGCGCCGGCTGGCGGAGGCCTGGACGGCGCGGGAGCCGTCGAATCCAGGTGCGTGGGTCGCGCTCGGCGATGCCCTCGACGTCGCCGGCCTGCCGCGCGAGGCGGTCAACGTTTACCGGCATGCGCTCGCGCTGCTGCCGCGGACGTACGAGCCGCCGGCCGCGCTGTACGAGCGCATCGAGCGCGTGACACGCAAGATCCGGAAGTAGCAGACCGAATCGCCTACCGCTTCGTCGCCGCTGTCATGAAAGCGCGGGCGCGCCTTCGCGACCGAGGTATCCTAACCCCGGTCCTGATGGTTCCTGTCCTGCTGCCGATGTTCCTGTTATTCGGCATGGTCTTCGGCGCGATCGGTGCTCTCTCTGCCTATCTGATCAGTTACCACGAGTACCGCGGACGGCGGCTGCGGCCCGGCCAGGATCCGAAGCGCCTGGCGCTGGCACGGCGACGACGACGTTCGTGTTCTTCGTTGTGGCTTCCGTGGTCTTGGCCTTCCTGCTGAACGGCGCGGCGGCCTGAGTTGTCGTACACGGCATCGCCGGACTTGTTCAGCGCCGACCACGTTCAGTAGAGTTTCTACACAACATTGTGTAGTGTCTCTACTCTATGACTGGCAAGCCGACGCCGCGCGTCGAACTCCTCCGCGGCACGCTCGACCTCCTGATTCTCCGCACCCTCCTGCCCGGACCCAGTCACGGCCACGCCATCGCCAAGCACATTCGGCGGCCGTCGGAAGACCTGCTGCAGGTTGAAACGGGCTCCCTCTACTCGGCGTCGCGCCGCCGGAATTCTTTGGCGCCGATCCTGCCAGTCCTCCCGACGTGTATGTGCCCATGCACGCGAACATGCTTCTCGAGCCGCGATACTACTCGGCCGCGACGTATCTCGATCCGTACGAGGACTGGGTCGTGCCGATGGCGCGCCTGCGCCCCGGCGTCAGTGCAGAGCAGGCACAGGCGGCGCTCGCTGGCGCATTCCATCAATTGGAGCGCGCCGCGGACCCGAAGAGCCGTCCGGACGACGTGCCGACGCTCGTCGTCAGAGAAGGGGCCCCCGCCCGAATCGATCCAATGATCGCGCTTCGACACGACTCTAAGCCATCGATCGGACAAATCATCGTCAGCGGCACTCTCGCCGTCAGGCCAGACGAACCGGGCATGAAGGTCTTCGCAGGAATTTGCAAGACGATCGGCCGTGAACAGTCATCACCTAATCGTTGACATAACGTATCATATATGATACTGTAATTGTGTTAATGCCCCGTATATGTGACGTTAAATGAAGACGAGTCGAACATCAGTGGTCCCGATACCGGTGCGGCGCGCCTTGCGCAAGCTCGGAAGCGATATTTGTGATGCGCGCCGGCGCCGACGAATCCCTGTGGCCGTCGCCGCAGAACGCGCGTCAATCGGCCGTTCGACGCTCAATCGGGTGGAGAAAGGCGACCCCACCGTTGCGGTCGGAATCTACGCCACCGTTCTGTTCGTGCTGGGACTTGTGGATCGGATCGGAGATCTTGCGGATGCGCGGAACGATGCGACCGGCTTGCAGCTCGAAGAAGAACGCCTTCCGAAACGCATCCGGACACCGAAGCCACCCAAGAACACCAGGGATTGATGGACCGCGAAGTCCTTGTCTACGTCGAACTCAATGGCGTGCGATACCTCGTTGGACGTCTGTGGGCGCGTACGCGCAAGAACAAGGAAGGCGCGACGTTCGAGTACGACGCGAGCTGGCTTGAACATCGGGAGCGCTTCTCTCTGGAGCCGGCGCTCAAACTGGGTCCGGGTCCTTTTCACACGGCGGCAGACACTCCCATGTTCGGCGCGATTGGGGACTCCGCTCCGGATCGTTGGGGGCGTGCGCTCATGCGGCGCATGGAGCGCCGCCGCGCCGAAGGCGAGAAACGGACGCCGCGCACCTTGCAGGAAATCGACTATCTGCTGCTGGTCGATGACGAGACGCGCCTCGGGGCGTTGCGCTTCGCGGAGCACGCGGGTGGGCCGTTCGTGCGCGAGCCGGGGGCAAGGCGAACGCCGCCGCTGATCGAGTTGCCCGAACTGCTGTCCGCTGCAGAACGCATCGTCGACGATAAGGACACCGAAGACGATCTCCGCCTGCTTCTGGCTCCGGGCTCATCGCTCGGCGGGGCCCGGCCCAAGGCATCCGTACGTGACAAAGACGGCCGTCTCGCGATCGCAAAATTCCCGCGTCGCGATGACGACTACAACACCGTTCTCTGGGAGGCCGTCGCGCTGGCGCTTGCGCGGAAGTCCGGAATTCGCGTTCCTGACGCGCGAATCGAAACGGTCGGCACCAGGCCGGTGCTGGTACTTCGGCGCTTCGACCGGCGCGACGGGCACCGCGTTCCATTCCTGTCGTCGATGAGCATGCTCAATGCGAGAGACAAGGAGATGCGAAGCTACATGGAAATCGCCGATGCGCTACGGCAACATGGCGCCGCCTCCAAGGACGACATCCGCGAGCTGTGGCGGCGGGTCGTCTTCAACGTCCTGATTTCAAATACGGATGACCACCTGCGCAATCACGGCTTTCTGTACGGAGGTCCCGCCGGCTGGCGTCTGTCGCCTGCGTACGATCTCAATCCGGTTCCCGTCGATGTGAAACCGCGCATCTTGACGACCGCAATCAGCGAGGACGACAACACGGCGTCGCTCGGTCTCGCACTGAGCGTCGCGGCCTATTTTGAGCTCGACGATGCGCGGGCGCGCACCGACGCTGGCGCGGTCGCGCGTGCTGTCGCGACGTGGCGCGACGAAGCCGCGCGCCATGGAGTGACGAAGAAAGAGACGATGCGGATGGCGTCGGCCTTCGAACATGCCGATCTTTCGGCTGCGTTGGCCTTCAGCAAGTGAACTCCCCCAGGATCTCACGCCGTCGCGGCCGCTCGAAGACGAGGGCCTGGGCACGGAGGTACGCGAACCTAGAGACTAGCGCGTCGCGTTCATGAACCATCCGAGGTCGCGTATGATGGGCGACGCGATCGTGTCATTCACATGAGCAACAAGAAAACGTGGCAGTGGGTCGCGCTCGGGTGCGCCGGGATCGTCGTGCTGACGCTCGCGACGGCGGCGTTCTTCACCTTCCTGTACTGGCCGAAAATCAACGCGGTCTACCATCGCGCGAAGGCGACCGCTTCGGAGACGATGCACTTCAGCGTCGCGCTGCAGCGTCAGTACGGCGGCCATGTGGCCTTTGCGATGAACCGGCAGTCCGGCGTCGCGGGCATGACGCTTCATATCACGCTGACGAATCCGACGTTTCTCGAAAACGGCGATCCCGGCGAACAGACCGTCAAAGACACGGCGCTTGAAGTGGCGGCGGAGGCGCGCCGCGCGTTGACCGCGCAATACCCGTACGAGCACTACGAGATCCAGTTCGTTCGCGACAGCGGCACCGCGGGGACGGCCTCACGGAGCTGGTCGTACACCTTCAACGCGGCGGAGCTTCCGCCCGCAAAAACCAACCGCTGACGTCACGGGCCCTTCAATAACACGACGATCAGGTCGCGGACGGATCGGCCTGAGTCACGACCAGATACCCAGCGCGCGCCGGACGGCGACGATCTGTCCGAAATGGTACGCGTTGTGGTCGGCGAGCAACAGCACGGCGCGGGCGCAGGTTTGATTCGGCTTGCCGGTCGGGACCGGCGCGGCGAGATCGGGCGTCGTGCGCACGAAGTCTTTCATGGCCTCGCGATCGCGCTTGAACGCCGCGATGCTCTTCTTCCACGCCGCCTCCGTCGGTTTGCTGGTCTTCCTGGGCCAGTAGTCATCCGGCCACGCCAGCAAATGCTCGTAGGACGCGTTCACGCAGAAGTCGAGGATGTCGGCCTGCGCGATGCGCAGGTGCTCGAGGAGCGCCCAGATCGAGTGTTCGAATCCTTTGGGCCGGACGCCGCGCTTGTTTGCGGGCACGCCCTTGATGGCGCGCTCGAAGCCGACGTGCGCTTCTTCCCAGTCGAGGATCCGGACGAGATGTTCGCGAAAGGCCGCATCGTCCATGATCATCAATTATGCGCTTCAACAAGGGTCGATCAGCAATGATGCGGGACAGCTGTGTCGGGTCGGCACATCAGGATCCACTAAGATGACGGCGCGTGCGAAAGTGGGTGCAGGGAATTGGCTGCGCCGGTGAAGGAGGATCCGCGATGAATCCAGCGACCGTAATCGGTGTGATCGTCGTCGCGATCCTGTCCATCACCAGTCACGAGGCGGCCCATGGCTTTGTGGCCGACCGCCTTGGCGATCCGACCGCGCGCGAGCACGGTCGCCTCACGTTGAACCCGATCCCGCACATCGATCCGTTCTTCACGATCCTGCTGCCCCTGGTCCTCATCCTGTCCCATGCAGGGTTCATTTTTGGCGGAGCGAAGCCTGTGCCGGTAAACGTATCGCGACTACGGCGGCCCAGGCGGGATTGGGCCCTGGTGGGAGCGGCTGGACCGGCCATGAACATCCTCATTGCGATCGTACTGACTGCGGTGCTGGCCGCCGCCACGAGTCTCGGGCTCGCCAGCTGGTCCTCGAGCCTCGCCGAGATCCTGACGGTGGGGATCTTCCTCAACGCGCTGCTCGCCGTTTTCAATCTGATCCCGATTCCGCCGCTCGACGGCTCGCGCGTGGTTCAGTACTTTCTGTCCGGTGAGGCCCTGGTTCTCTACCGTCGTTTGGAACAGTTTGGACTGCTTATCATCATCGCACTCGTGTTCCTCATCCCGCAGATTCAGCTGCCCCTGAGCCAGGCGATTTTCGGACTGGTCGCTGCGATCGCGACGCCGCTCCATGTGTGGCCGGCGATTCAGCAGTTATTGCAGCGATTGCTCGCCAGATGAGTGGGCGCACGCGCAGGACCTGCGTGTGGGGTGATGGAGCACGTGCCTGGCCGACGGAATCAGCCCTCCCGCAGAACGCGCGCCGGATCGATCCGCACCGCGCGCCGCGCCGGCGCCCAGCTCGCGCCGACGCCGACCGCGAGTAGCACCAGGGCGGCGCTCCCAAGCGTCAGCGGATCCCCGGGCGCGAGCCCGTACAACAGCGCCGCGGCGAGGCGCGACGCCCACGCGCTCGCGGCCAGTCCGACGACGATACCCGTGCCCACGAGCGCCGCGGCCTGACGGACGACCACCCGCACGACGCCGGCCGCGTTCGCACCGAGCGCCATGCGGATCCCGATCTCCCGCCGGCGCCGGGCCACCGCGTACGAGACGACGCCGTAGATTCCCAGTCC
>JBOGIZ010000250.1:0-5112 GCA_050747805.1 Vicinamibacterales bacterium
CGCCTGGGGAGCGCCGTCCGCGAGAGAGACATTCGCGGCCGTACCGACTTCCGGCCTCTTGCGACGGTTACGATCGACGGCGAACATGCACGCGATTTCGACGACGCCATCACCATCGAGCGGCTGCCGAACGGCCATTACTGGCTCGGCGTCCATATTGCCGACGTCGCCCATTACGTCCCGGAAGGCTCGGCGCTCGACGAAGAAGCGTACGACCGCGCGACCTCCGTCTATTTCCCGGAACGAGCCGTGCACATGTTTCCGGCGGAGTTGTCCACGGGCCTCTGCAGCCTGAACCCGCAGGTCGATCGGCTCGTGCAGTCGTGCCTGATGGAAATCGATCGGCAGGGCACCGTCGTCCGCTACGAGATGCACGACGGCGTGATTCACAGCGACGCGCGCATGACGTACACCGAAGTCAACGGCATCCTCACGAATCGCGATGCGGCCCTGCGCGGGCGCTACGAGAAGCTGGTGCCGATGTTCGAAACGATGCGCGATCTGTTCGAGATCCTGCACGAACGCCGCATCAGGCGCGGATCGATCGATTTCGATCTGAAGGAACCCGAGATCGTGCTCGACGACGAGGGCATGGTCGAGCAGATCGTCGCGCTCGAACGGAATGTCGCGCACCGAATTATCGAAGAATTCATGCTCCTCGCGAACGAGACCGTGGCGCAGCACCTCGACGAACACGACGTGCCGACGCTGTACCGGATCCACGAGCCGCCCGATCCCCTGAAGGTCGAGCAGTTCGAAGAATTCCTCGCGACGCTCGGCTACGGGCTCGGCGCGGCGCCAGACGGTGTCAAGCCGCGGCACTTTCAGCGGCTGGTGGAGCGCATCAAGGGCAAACCGGAAGAAAAGCCGATCGCGTTCCTGATGCTGCGTACGATGCAGAAGGCGCGGTACGACGCATCGAACCTCGGGCACTTCGGACTCGCCGCGCCGAGCTACACGCACTTTACGTCGCCGATCCGGCGCTATCCGGATCTCGTGGTGCATCGTACGTTGCGCGAGTCGCGCCAGGGCATGTCGGTTGAGCGCCGTGAGGAGTTGACCGACGAGTTGCCCGAGACCGCGCGCCATACATCCGAGCGCGAGCGGCGGGCGGACGAGGCCGAGCGCGAATTGGTGCAGTGGAAGAAAGTCCGGTTCATGGCCGACAAAGTCGGCGACGAATTCGAGGGCTACATTACGGGCGTGACGGCCTTCGGCCTGTTCATCGAACTCATCGAGCACTTCGTCGAGGGGATGGTGCACGTGTCGACGATGGCGGACGACTATTACCGGTTCGTCGAGCGGGCGCACATCCTGCGGGGCGAGAACACGGGACGGGTCTATCGCCTCGGCGACAAGGTGCGCGTACAGGTGATCAAGATCGACCTGGAGCGCCGGCAGATTGACCTCGGTCTGGCCGAGATTCTCGATCGCGTGCGCGCGTCGGAGCGCAACCGCGGACCGCGACGGAGCAAGGCAGAACCGCGGGAACGCCGGCCGGGGAGGCCGGGCAAGCGCGAGCGTGCGGGGCGGAAGAAGAGCCGGCGATGAGCGAACTGCTGAATGCGAAATGCTGAATGACGAACGCCGGTCGATCGTCATCGGAACGGCCGGGCACATCGACCACGGGAAAAGTGCGCTCGTCAAGGCGCTGACGGGCACGGATCCCGATCGGCTGAAGGAAGAAAAGGCGCGCGGGATCACGATAGACCTCGGGTTCGCGCACGCGCGGATCGGCGATCTCGATGTCGCGTTCGTGGACGTGCCAGGGCACGAGCGGTTCGTGAGGAACATGCTGGCCGGCGCCGGCGGAATCGACGCCGTCCTGCTGGTGATCGCCGCGGACGAGTCGGTGATGCCGCAAACCCGCGAGCACTTCGCGATCTGCTCGCTGCTGGGCATCGAGGCGGGCGTGGTCGCGCTGACGAAGTCGGATCTCGCCGACGCGGATACGCTCGAAATCGCACGGCTCGAGGCCAAAGATCTGTTGAAGGGATCGCCGCTTGCCGGCGCGCCGATCGTGCCCGTGTCGTCCACGAGCGGCGCAGGGCTCGACGAACTGCGGGCGGCGGTGACGCGCGTGGCGGCGCGCGCCCCGGCACGATCGGCGGAGGGCGCGCCGAGGCTGCCGATCGATCGCGTGTTCTCGATGCGCGGCTTTGGAACCGTCGTGACGGGGACGCTGACGCGTGGCGTGATTCGGCAGGACGATGAGCTGATCGTCCTGCCGTCGTTGACGCGCGTGAAGGTCCGCGGACTTCAGGTCCATGGCGCCGCGCAAATTTCTGCCGCGGCCGGGCGGCGAGTGGCGGTGAATCTCGGCGGCGTGGACGTGCAGGATCTTCGCCGGGGGGATACGCTGACCGCGGCCGCCGCCTTTGACGCGGCGCGCCGCTTCGACGCGGTCGTCGATCTGCTGCCAGACGCGCGTCCCCTCAGGCACGGCGCGCGCGTGAGGTTTCACCACGGCACGTCGGAGCTGATGGGGCGAATCGCGCTCGCGAGCGGCGCCGAGCTGCCGCCGGGTGCCCGCGGGTACGCGCGCATCCGTCTCGAAGCGGCGGCGGTCGTCACGCGGGGCGATCGGTTCATTCTGCGCGCCTACTCGCCCCCCGTGACGATTGGCGGGGGGCTGGTGCTCGATCCAAGTCCGGCGCGGTCGCCGATTCGCACCGCCGCCGCGGCCGCGCGGTTTGCGCGGCTGAACGCCGGCGATGCTCCGGCCGTCGAAACCTTCGTGGAGTCGCAGGCAGGCGCCGGCATTGACGCGGCCGCGCTGACGCGGCGTGCGGGCTTGACGCCGGCCGAGACGGCCATGATCGTCGACAGACTCGCCGATGCGGGCGACGTCGTTCGAGCCGGCGACCGGTATTTTGCGGCGCCCCTGGCTCGCCGGCTCGAAGAACGGCTGCTGGGTGCGCTCGGGGATCACCATCGCGCGCACCCGATGTCAGAGGGCATGCCGCGCGAAGAGGCACGGGAGCGCGTCTTCGGGGCGGCGCATCCTGCGCTCTTCGACTACGTGCAGCAGCGGCTCACGGCCGGCCACCGCGTGCAGGGCCGCGACCGGCTCGCCATCGCCGGCCACGGCGTGTCGCTGACGCTCGACGAAGGCCGCGCGCGCGACGCGCTCGATCGCATTTATCGTGACGCCGGCCTGGCGCCTCCCGATGCGAGGACGGCGGCCGCCTCGGCCGGCCTTCCGTTGGCCACCGTCGATCGGATCGCGCAGCTGCTCGTCCGTCAGAAAGTGCTGGTGAAGATCGACGGCGTGCTCTTTCACGCCGCCGCGCTGGAGCGGCTCAAGCAGGATGTGCGGGCATTGAAAACCGCCGAAGGCGCCACACTTGAGGTCGGCGCATTCAAGAGTCGCTATGGCGTCTCGCGCAAGTACGCGATTCCGCTGCTCGAATGGCTCGACCGCGAGCGGGTCACCCGACGCACCGGCGAGACGCGCGTCGTGCTATGAGATCGCTCGCTGTTGCCGCCGTCGCGGCGGCGCTCGTCGCCGTTCCGCACGGCCAGCAGCGGCCGGCCTTCTCGTCCGGCGTGAACCTCGTCGAGGTGTACGCCGCCGTCGTCGATTCGAAAGGGATGCCGGTTGCCGGCCTCACGCGCGAGGATTTCTCCGTGTACGAAGATGGCCGGCCGCAGACGATCGGCGCGTTTGCCGAAGGCCGGTTTCCGCTGTCGGTCGCCGTGGCGATCGATCGCAGCTTCAGCATGGCGAAGGCGCTACCCGTCGCGAAGAGCGCCGCGCGCACGTTTCTCGGGGCGCTCGATCGCGACGATCAATCGATGCTGGTCGCGATCGGCTCCGATGTCGATACGCTCGGGGCGCTCTCGACGGATCGCGCCGCCCAGTTCGAGGCGATCGATCGGCTGCGCCCCTGGGGCACGACGGGTTTGTACGACGCCGTGACGCGCACGATCGACACGATCGAATCGGCGCGCGGCCGCCGAGCGTTGATCCTGCTGTCGGACGGAGTCGACCGGTACAGCACGGCCTCGGAAGACCAGGCGCTGGAGCACGCGAGAGGGTCCGACGCGATGATCTATCCGGTCGCGATTGGTGACGCCGCGCCGTTCTTCACCCGACTCGCGTTGCTGACCGGGGGCCGGGCGTTTCATGCCGGCAATCCCGCGGAAGCCCTGGCGGCGATGCATGCCATCGCCGACGAGCTGCATCATCAATACCTGCTCGGCTACGTCCCTTCGCGGCCCATCGTCGCTGGTCGGACCGAATGGCGCGCGATCAGCGTGCGGGTCCGCCGGCCGGACGTGACCGTCAGGACGCGCGAGGGATATCTCGCGCAGTGACGAGCCGCAGCATCAGGCCCAGCTCGAAGGTCCCGATCAGACGCCGCTTCAATCCGCGATAGCTCTGTCGGCCCGCCACGAGGTCGACCATGACGTCGCGGACGCGGTCGCTCTGGCCGAGCGCGTCGATCATCAGGCGCACGAACCTCGGGCGGAAGAAGCCGGCCTTGAGCCTTGCGGCGCGCCGGAGCTCGCTGTGCAGTTGGTCTCGCACCGCCGTGCCGTACTCTCGCGCAGGATCGGTCGTCGTCAAGGCCGCCGCGGCGAGCTGGCCCGACCGGAGGGCGAAGAAAATGCCTTCGCGCGTGATCGGATCGACCAGCCCCGCTGCGTCGCCGGCAAGCAGCCATCCGTCGCCGGCCGGCTGCTCGCGATCGATCGCGCGCGCGTCGAGCGATGGGATCGGCCAGGCGTAGCGGCGGCGCGGCCGTCCCGCGGCGGGCGCGTGCGCGTCGAGCCAGCGATCCGTCAGCGCATGAAGCTCTCCGGGCGTACTTTCATCCGCCTGCGCGCACGTACCGACTGCCAGGTGGCCGGGACGGGGAAACGACCAGAGATACCCACGCGGCCGCTCCGTAAAGCCGATCGCGATCGAGGCGGTTTCAACCTCGTCCACGTACGAGCCCGCCGCGATCGACAGCTGCGCGCGGTCGAAAGGTGTGAACACCTGCTTTCGCACGAGACTCGCGGCGCCGTCCGCGCCCACGATCCAGCGCGCGCGGAGATCCGTCGTTCCCGCGCGGACGATCCACCCGCCCGCCTCGCGGTCGATTCGTGCCGCACGTGCCGGCA
>JBOGIZ010000251.1:0-1774 GCA_050747805.1 Vicinamibacterales bacterium
CGGCACGACCAGCCCCTATACGCAAGTCAACGGCAGCTTCGGCGTGAAGTGGGCCGGCGACCGCGTGACCACGTCGATCAAGGCGACCGACATCGCAAACCAGAAGATCCAGGAGCACGTATTCGGCGACATCCTCGGCGCCCAGGTCATCGGCGAGCTGAAAGTGAAGTTTTGAGCCGATGACCGATGCCGATGGCCGATGGCCGATGGCCGATGACCGATGGGCGATGATCGATGGCCGATGATCGATAAAAGGTAGACTGATGGGGACGCGGCTCATCTCGGCCGCGTCCTATTTTCATGCCCCCCGACGTCCCTAAGAAGCCCAAGGTCGACTACTCCAACGCCTGGCAGGAGGCGCGGCAGCTCATCGCCGCGCGCGGCGGCCGGCTGACCCTCGGCCTCGTGCTGATGCTGTTCAACCGCATCGCGGGCCTCGTGCTGCCGGCGATGTCGAAGTTTCTGATCGACGACGTCATCGGGAAGCATCGCGCCGCGATGCTCGTGCCGCTCGCGCTCGTGGCGGGAGCCGCGACGATTTTCCAGGCGATCACGTCGTTCGCGCTCTCGCAGGTGCTCGGCGTCGCGGCGCAGCGGGCGATCACCGACATGCGGCGCCGCGTCGAGGCGCACGTTGCGCGGCTTCCCGTCGGCTATTTCGACTCGACGAAGTCGGGCATCCTCATTTCGCGCATCATGACCGACGCGGAGGGGATCCGCAATCTCGTCGGCAACGGCCTGGTGCAGCTCGTGGGCAGCATCGTGACGGCCCTCCTCGCGCTCACGTACCTCTTCTACCTGAACTGGCTGCTGACGTGTGTGAACATCGTCGCGCTCGCGGCCTTCGGAATCGCGATGGCGACGGCGTTCAAACGGCTGCGGCCGCTCTTCCGGGAGCGCGGCAAAATCAACGCCGAAGTGACCGGCCGCCTGAACGAGACGCTCGGCGGCATCCGAATCGTCAAGACCTATACGGCCGAAAAGCGCGAGGAGCTCGTCTTCACGAAGGGTGTGCACCGTCTGTTCCGAAACGTCGCGCAGTCGATTACCGGCGTCTCGGCGATCACGACCTTCTCGACGGCGATCATCGGCATCATCGGCGTCATCATGATCATCGTCGGAGGCCGCGCCATCCTCGCCGGCAGCATGACGGTCGGCGATTTCGTGAATTACGTGCTTTTCACCGGCCTGCTCGCGGCGCCGGTCGTTCAGATCGCGTCGATCGGGACGCAGATCAGCGAAGCCTTTGCCGGCCTCGACCGGATCCGCGAGCTGATGCAGATGTCGTCGGAAGACGATCAGGACGCCGCCAAGGCGCCGCTGGGCGACATTCGCGGCGAAATCCAATTTGGCGACGTGAGCTTCGAGTACAACCCGGGCGTGCTCGTGCTCAAGCACGTGACCTTTACGGCGGCGGCCGGCACGACGACGGCGCTCGTCGGATCGAGCGGATCGGGGAAGAGCACGCTTATCAGTCTCGTGATGGCGTTCAACCGGCCGCTGTCGGGCAGGATTCTTGTGGATGGCCGCGATCTGGCGGACGTGCGGCTGCGCGACTTCCGGTCGCAGCTCGGCGTGGTGCTGCAGGACAATTTCCTGTTCGACGGCACGATTGCCGACAACATCGCGTACGGCAATCCGCACGCGACGCGCGAGGAGATCGTCGCGGTCAGCACGATCGCGCACTGCGACGAGTTCATCCGCGGCTTCGAGAAGCAGTACGACACGATTGTCGGCGAGCGCGGCGTCCGGCTGTCGGGCGGTCAGCGGCAGC
>JBOGIZ010000252.1:0-2579 GCA_050747805.1 Vicinamibacterales bacterium
GGCCAGATGTGTGGTGGTCGGCGGCGCGACCTCCGTTGCGTGCTCGGCACGCCACACGATGAACTCGCGATCCTTCGCCAGCGTGCTCTCGATCAGTTGGTTGAGGATGTAGTCGGCGGTGTCGCCGATGAACCTCGCGTACTGCGCCAGCGTGTCGCGATTCGGCTCTTGCAGGCGACAGATGTGGCGTAGGGTCCGGACGCGATTCGCACGAGCTTTGATGACAGGCATCGTTCCTTCTCCTTGGTCAGTCGCGAGCCACGTCCGTCGTCCGACGTGCGACATTGGCCGTGCCGCGACGCCGACACGGTTCGTGTCTCGGTTCGCGATGGTGTCGATTGACGAGGGCGAGGGGGGAGCGACTCCCGGAGGGGGTCGCTCCCCCATCGCCCAGGACCTTGTTGCCGACCCGCGCCGCGCCCACCCGGCGCGAAATCCGCCCGTCGTTCCGGCGCGACTCGGGATTGCCGGGGACCGCGTTGGGGACAGCGCAGGGGACCACGCCGGGGACAACGTGCCGCGGATGCGCTGTCCCCGTCATGCAACCCCCGGCAGCGATCCGAAGTGGCTGTAATCGAATCGCAATTCCTCGCGGACGAGCCGGCCGACGTGGCGCGGCCGGCGAGTGGGCGTCGGGTGTGTGTTCTCCGCGAGCGCGCGATCGCCGTGCTCCAACCAGTCGGCGTAGCGCGCCTCAAGCGCGGGCGATGTAAACCGCTCGCGCTGCGTGCGGAAGCGATCGATGTCGGCGACAGAAAGCCCTGACAGGTCGCCCTGCTCCACCGCGCGGCGGGTCGCGAAGTACTCGCGCACGCCGGCCGGCGTGCCCACGACCGGGGGAAACAGCGCGCCTTGCGCATGGCGCGCGAAGGCGACGTCGCAAGCGGCAAACCCGGGCGAACCCGGTTGGCCGATGGCGATCACCGTCCAGGCCGGCAACGCGTCGAAGAGGCGCGAATGCTCCACCAGGAACCGCTCGAAATCGCGCCCGCTATGGTCCGTGACGAGATACAGGAAGTACACGCCGGGCGGATCGCCAACCACCGCGATCGGCAGTTTGTCCATGAAGTAGCGCGTCGTCATGGCGGTTTCGGGCGCCGACGCGCGGAAGATTCGCTGCGGCAGATCCGCCTTGGCGACGCGGAAGCGATCGACGAACAAGTCGACCTTGTCATCCTCTGTGGCGATCCACTCAACGTCGCCGTGCCCGAGCACGTAATCGAGCAGCATGACCTTGCGCGCGATGAGCGCCGCGCTGGCGACCCGACGATTGCGGTTGTCGTCCTGACCCAGCGCGCGATAGATGGACCGGGTCTGCAGGTGGTAGACGTGGCCTCGATCCGGACGGAACGTGAGCCGTTGCGCGAGCTGCTGCTCGACAAGCGACTCCAGGAACGTCGAGTCGTTCTTGCCATGGCGCACGCCCGCAAAGCTGAGATACTGCCGTCGCAGGCAGTAACCGCTGTGCAGGGCGACCGTCACCAGGAAGCGGGTCTGCCGCTCCGTGAAGCCCAGGGGCTCGAGGGCGCGGACGCGGTCCTCGAACGTCATCGGAGCCACTCGAGATGATGCGGGTCGAACGGCGTCCCGCCTGCCCGAGAGCCGTGGCCGGCGCCCGCGGCGCGATACATGGAGAACCCGGCCTTGGCCTTGCCGGCGAGTTGCCCACGCGAGTAGTGCTCGGTGACCAGCTCGACGTCGCGGTATTCCAGGCGACCATCGGCGTCCTCGTACTCGATGCGCACGTCCGGCAACCCGAGGTGGCCGTCCACGACCGGCAGCTTGGCCTCTTCGGCGAAGCGTTCGAGGTCTTCGCCCGGGTCGCCGGACTTGTCTGGCCGGTTGAGAAATGTCTGGTACTCGCGCTTCAGCTCGTAGTCCAGAACAACCCGCTGCACCGTTCCGCCCTCGGCTTCAATGCGCTCGGCTTCGGCTTGGAACAGCCGATAGGCCTGCGAGTCGTGGGCGATCTCTCGCGGCTTCACGAGGCCGGCATGAAACTCCTGCCGTCGGCCGTCGTGCGGGCTGACGTGCGCGTCCAGCACGTCCTTTCCTGAGCGCGTGAGCACGACGACGGCCACGGACTGGCGGTTGACCTGGACGGTCTTCGACTGAAGCAGGCCCTGCTCGGCGAGCGACCGCAAGTCGCCGTTCCACGCGTCGCGCGACGAGCGCATGGGCTGAAGATCGTCGGCCCGGACGATGCGGAACGCGCCGACGGTTGCAAGGATGCGAGCCTCGGATTCACGCAGACGGTAGACGTGTTCGCGGACGCGAACCGGCTGCCGCGCCTCACCGCGAGGCAGGGTCAGGCGGTCCATTCGGATCCCGGGTTTGCGCTCTCCGCGCGTTTCAGGCGAGCGTTCGGAGGGCTCCCGGCCCTCGCTGCGGCTATCGGCGCGGCCATCGCGGGACATGGCTCATTCCTCTTTGGCCAGGCGCTCGGAGAGGTCGCGAACAACCGTGTCAGGCGTCTTGAGCTGGCGCTCGACGTGCGCCAGCTTGCGGCCGGTCTCTTTCAGAAAGAGGCTGCGCGTAATCGTGTAGAAGAGGCCGAAGAGGTTGAGGAAGAGGGCTAC
>JBOGIZ010000253.1:0-4617 GCA_050747805.1 Vicinamibacterales bacterium
GCCTCTAGCGCGTCGAGGCGTTGATGCCGCAGCGTGTCGACGAGGGTGTTGACTTCGATCATCACCTCGCCGAGCGGGTCGCCGCCGCGCGCGCCGCGGGCGCGGATCGAGAAGTCCCCCTCGCCGAGCGCCGCCAACAGGTTCGAGAGCGTCTGCAAGGGAAGGACAACCCGTTCGCGCAGCGCGAAGGCGAATCCGAGGCACAACGTCACGATGAGGACGGTGAGCGTCCACTGGACTTTTGGCGTGTAGTCGCCGGTCCAGAGAAAGATGAGGGAGATGAGCGCGCCGTGGAGTGCCGACGCGAGCGCCATCAGCAGGATTCGGCGATCGTGACTCAGCCGCGGCTCGCGGGGTTTCGATGAAGGCATGTCAATGTCGACAGCATTCGCCATTCGTCATTGACAGAGTCTACCGTTACAGCCCGTACCTCTGAAGGCGCCGATACAAAGCCGACCGGCTGAGCCCCAGCGCTTTGGCCGCCTGGCTGACGTTGCCGTCGAAGCGGGTCATCGCTTTCTTGATCAGGAAGCACTCCACGTCCTCGAGGCTCATGTCTTCGAGACGGCCGCCGCCGTCCTTCGCCGCGCGGAGACCGAGGTCCGACGCCTTGATCTGCGGTCCCGGGGCCATGAGGACCGCCCGCTCCACCGCGTGATCGAGTTCGCGGACGTTTCCCGGCCAGACGTGCTCGAGGAGCATCTGCATCGACGACTGCTCGAACCCCGTCAGCCGCTTCCGATAGCGCTGCGCGTGCTGACGCAGGAAATGCTGGGCCAGCAGCGGCAAGTCCTCGCGCCGGTCGCGCAGCGGGGGAATGCGGATCTCGATCGTATTGAGGCGGAAGAGCAGGTCCTGACGAAAGCGTCAACCCGAGACCTCGTCGCCGAGATCGGCGTTGGTGGCGGAAATGATGCGGACGTCCACGCGGCGCGTTCGCGACGACCCGAGCCGCTCGAAGTCGCCGGTTTCGATCACGCGCAGCAGCTTCGCCTGCTGGCTGAGCGGCACGTTGGCAATCTCGTCCATGAACAGCGTGCCCTGATCGGCGAGCTCGAAGCGGCCGACGCGGTCGCTCTTCGCGTCTGTGAACGCGCCCCGTACATGCCCGAACAGTTCGCTCTCGAAGACGCCTTCGGAAACGCCGCCGGAATTGACGATCACCATCGGCCGCGACGCGCGGCTCGAGACCGCATGCAGCGCGCGCGCGACGACCCCCTTGCCCGTTCCGTTCTCGCCAAGAATCAGGACGTTGGCGTCCGACGGGCCGACGCGTGCGATCACCTGCAGGACGTTCTGCATCGAAGCCGACTCGGCGATCAGCTTCGGCATGCCCTCGCTGCGGAGCAGCGAATTCTCGGCCTCGAGCCGCTGCCCTTTTCGAAGCGCCTGACTCAGCTCGATCTGCGTGCGCACGATCGCGAGCAGCCGCGCGTTGTCCCACGGCTTCTGGATGAAATCGCGCGCGCCGCGGCGCATCGCCTCGACCGCGACCTCGACGCTGCCCCACGCCGTCATCACGACCACTGGAAGCGTCGGATCGTTGCCCTGAATGCGCGAGAGCAGGTTGAGCCCCTCTTCGCCCGACGTCGTGTCGCGCGTGTAATTGAGATCGATAAGCGCGACGTCGAACTCGCGCGCTTCAACTGCCGCCAGTACGCCGGCTGGCGACGAGGCGGTTTCGAGCTGGAAGCCCTCGGCTTTGAGCAGGAGGCGCAGCGCTTCAAGAACGTCGGGCTGATCGTCGGCGATGAGCACGCGCGGATCGGCCGTGCGAGCGGCATGCCGCGAGTGCTCGGCGGCATCATGGCGAACTTGGTCGGAACGGAGATGGTCGGTGATAAGCATGTCGAATTCGGCGAGAGTCATTCGGACCTGAGTGCCAGTAAGGGATCGATACGGGTCGCGCGGTGCGCCGGGATGTAATTGGCGATGAGCGCGACGATCGCGAGCACGAGCGCCGTGCCGGCAAACGTCGCGGGATCGCGCGGGTTCACACCCGTGATGAGCGCACTGAGGACGCCCGCGCCCAGCAGCGCGACCGCCAGGCCGAGCGCGAGGCCGGCGGCGACGAGCCGCATGCCGTGTCCGAGCACAAGCCCGAGCACCGTCCGCGGATCCGCGCCGAGCGCCATCCGGACGCCGATCTCGCGCGTCCGCTGCGCTACCGAGTAGTTCGTTACGCCATAGAGGCCGACCGACGCCAGCAACAGTGCCAGCGCGCCGAAGATCCCGAGCAGCACCACATTCATCTGCAGCGGCTGGAGCGACGTGGACACCTGGTCGGCGAGCGTCCGGACGTTGAAGATCGCCACGTTTGGATCCATCTGCTGCACCGCCTGACGGACCGATCCCGCGGCCGACGCGGCATCGCCCGCCGTGCGGACGTGGAGCGTCGCGCCGGCGCTGTAGCGCTGCGTGAACGCTTCATAAATAAACGGCACGGGCGCCTCGGCGACGGCGTTGTACTTGCTGTCTTTGGCGACGCCGACGACGGTGGCATAGTCGTTGTCGCCGAAGAACTTGAAGCGCTTCCCGAGCGGATCCTGATCCGGCCAGAACCGCTGCGCCATCGTCTGGTTGATCACGACGACGCGCGGCGTCTGAGTCGTATCGGCGCGCGCGAACCCGCGCCCCCGCATGATTGGAATGCCGAGCGTGTCGAAATAGCCGGCGCCGACGGCATTCACCTGGACCAGCACGCGGTCGCGCGTCGTCGTGTCGGCGCCTTCAGGAAAGACGCTTCGCGCCAGGCCGCCCGCAAGGGGCGGACCCGACGCGATCGCCGCGTGCACCACACCGGGAAGCGCCGACGCGCGATCGACGAGCTGATCGTAAAAGACCTGGCCGCGATCCGGCGTGTAGCCGGCGCGCGCGAGATTGAGCGTCGCGATCAGTACGCCGCGCGTCTGGAACCCGGGATCGATCTGCTGCTGCTGTCGCAGACTGCGCAGAAAAAGCCCGGCCGCAATCAGCGAAATCAGCGACAGCGCCACCTGCACGACGACCAGCCCCTGGCGCAGCGAGAACAGGGACCTGAGGCCTCGCCGGCTGCCGGCCAACGGCACGATCTCGTTCTTGAGCGTCGGCACGACGTCGGCGCGCGAGGCCTGGATGGCCGGCGCCAGCCCAAAGACGATGCCGGTCACGATCGACAGCGCGATCGTGAAGAGCAGCACGCGTCCGTCGATCGCCACGTCATTGATCGGCAGCGGCAGCGGCAGCCGGACGCCGACGAGCGCGTCGAGCGTCCAGTACGCCAACAGCAGGCCGGCCGCGCCGCCGAGGAGCGACAACAGGACGCTCTCGGTGAGCAGCTGGCGCACGAGGCGTCGTCGTCCCGAGCCGAGCGCCAGGCGAATCGCCACCTCACGGCGCCGCCTCGAGGCGCGCGCGAGCAGCAGGTTGGCGATATTCGCGCACGCGATGAGCAGCACGATCCCCACGATCACCATCAGCAGCGACGAGATCTGGACCACGAGATTTGGTCCCTGGCCGGTGGGATTGAGACGCGCGTCGAGGAGCGGCACGACCGCCGCACTTCGTCCCTTGTTGTCGGTTGGAAATTCGGACTCCAGCCCCGAGAAGATCGTTTTCAGATTCGAGCGCGCCTGCTCAACGCTGACGCCCGGCTTCAGCCGGCCGAACGCAAACAGCCAGAGTCCGCGCCGCGTGTTCCACCACGCGGTTACGGGTGCGAGCGCCTCCGTCATCGGCAGCCACGCGGCCGGGCCGCCGCCCAGCAGCGTCCCATCGAACGCTTTCGGCGCGACCCCGACAATCGTGTACGGCGTCTTGTTGAACGTCACCGTCTTGCCGACAATCGCGGGATCGGACCCGAGGCTGCGCTCCCAGAAGCCGTCGCTGACGACGGCGACGGGAATGCTCTTGTCCTGTTCGTCCTGGAGAAAGCCGCGCCCGAGCCGCATCGGCACGCCAAGCACGGAGAAATAGTTGGCCGTGACGACTTGCACGGTCACCGGCTGGGTGTCCTCGCCGTTCGTGTAGTTCACGCCGTTGAAGCTGAACGCCGCCATGTCGGAAAAGACGGTGTTCTGGCTCCGCAGATCGTTGAAGTTCAGATGCGAGAGCTGCAGATTTCCAGGATTGCGCGAATCGGTAGTCGACACCTCGGCGAGCGATCCGGGATCCACGACCGGAATCGGCCGCAGCAGGACGGCGTCGATCAAACTGAAGATCGCGGTATTGGCTCCGATGCCCAGGGCCAGCGACAGGATGGCCACCGCCGTGAACCCGGGACTCTTGACCAGCATCCGGAGGGCATACTTGAGGTCGCGCATACCACGAAACTCCCAGTCGCCAACTCCCAACTCCACACGAAGACCGTGTCCGCGCAGCCGGAGGCCTGGCGGCGGGGGAGTTGGAGAGTTGGGAGTTGACTCCCGCTGCCGTTAGTGAGCGATGTCGAAACCGCTCTCTTCGAGTTCTTTTTCGGCGCGCTTGCTGCCGTCTTCCTCGACGACGCGTCCGTCGAAGAGATGGATCGACCGGTCGGCGTGGCGCGCGTACCGCGGATCGTGCGTGACCATGCAGATCGTTGAAGTTCAGATGCGAGAGCTGCAGATTTCCAGGATTGCGCGAATCGGTAGTCGACAC
>JBOGIZ010000254.1:0-2783 GCA_050747805.1 Vicinamibacterales bacterium
GCCCCGGCGAGGCCAGCGGTTCGTCTGAAGAGGCATAGCAGTCGTCTCTTTGACACGCGCGCGCGGGCTTGTTGCAGCAGCCGACGGGCGTCGGATCGACCGCGCGCTATTTTCGACCAGCGGGCTCGAACTTCTCGAGCGACATAGTGACGTGCGTGAGGAAATGGCCGAGGCCGACAAGGTCTCCTCGCGCGGTACGAAGCCCACGTCAGGCACCGGGCCGTCTGGACATGGCAGCTTCGTCGCCCGGACGACTCGGGCTTTAGAGGTCTGACACGTCAGCGAGCGTTTTGTTGCAGAGACGCCTTTCTGGGGACACGCTCATCAAACTCTCCGGGTCTGTCGCTCACGCAGGACGAGGGGGACGCGTACAAGAAAACCCACTCATCTGGTCAGCAATCGCTGCAATAACTGCCAAAAATGAACCCCGCATGGGACAGGATGAGGACCAGGGGCAGCAAGATCGTGAAGAACGGATCGATGTGCGGGATCGGGTTCAACGTGAGGCGACCGTGCTCGCGCGCCGTCGGATCGCCAAGGCGGTCGGCCACAAAACCATGGGCCGCTGCGGACGGTTACTCTCGGACATTCTCTCAGGCCGCCGCGCCGTTCAGCAGGAAGGCCAACACCACGGAAGCCACAACGAAAAAGACGAACGTCGTCGTCGCCGTGCCCAGCGCCAGTCGCTTCGGATCCTGATCGGGCCGCAGCCGCCGTCCGCGATATTCGTGGTAGCTGATGAGATACGAAGAGAGGGCGCCGATAGCGCCGAAGACCACGCCGAAGAGCAGGAACATCGGCAGGATGTGAGGAAACGTCAGGGCTGTCTCGGGGTTAGCCTACCGCGCCGGACTCAGCCTGTATAGCCGCCGGTTCGCGGCCGCGACCTTCGCGGCGTTCATCTTCACGATGGCCCGGTCGTAGGTCATAAGGCCGTTCACTTCGATTTCGACATCGGAGGTCTGCGTGTAGACGGCCGCCGACAGGCCGCTGGCCACGAGCGGCGAGAGCGTGTCGATCAGCCCCAGATACGCGTCGGTCAACGCGTCACGCGTGGCGAAGGTGCGATAGCCCCAGGTCTTCTCGTCCTGCCACGTGTGGCCGGCGAGTGGCAGGCCGAGGCCGCCGAACTCGCCGAGTACGGCGGCGCGATGCTCTTCGGGCGCGGGCGCCGCCGGACCCGGATACGCGTGGATGTCGTGCACGTCGCCCACTCCCCGATCCGTCCACCCGCTCGCATCGTCGACGAGCCGCGACGGGTCGAGCTGCCGGATGAGATTGACGATGCCCGCGGTGTCGAACTGACCCCAGCCTTCGTTGAACGGCACCCACATCACGATCGACGGGTGATTGGCGCGAGCCTCGACGATGCGCGTGAGCTCGGCGCGGTACTCGCGCGCCGACGCGTCGTCGCGGATGAGGTCCGGGTCGTGCGCGCCGATGGACCGGTCGCCGCTCGGCATGTCCTGCCAGACGAGCAGGCCGAGCATGTCGCACCAGTAGTACCAGCGGTCGGGCTCGACCTTCACGTGCTTGCGAGCGAGGTTGAAGCCGAGCGCCTTGATCGCTTCGATGTCGGCCTTGAGCGCGTCGTCGGTCGGCGCGGTGTAGATGCCCTCGGGCCAGAAGCCCTGGTCGAGCGGGCCGAACTCGAAGGTCGGCGTGTTGTTGAGGAGCAGCCGCGTGACGCCGTGGGCGTCCTTGCCGACGCTGATCTTGCGCATGCCGAAATAGGACGACACGGTGTCCGTGGTGCGGCCCGAGACGACGAGCGACAGCGACAGGTTGTAGAGGTGCGGCGAGGAGGGCGACCAGAGCGTCGGATGCGGGATGACAAGCGTGAGCGGCCGTCCCGCCGGACCCGACGCGCGCGCCACGCGGGTGCCACCGTCGAACGCCTCCGCGCGGAGCTCCGCCGCCGGATCGCTCGTCGACGCCGCAATGGTCAGCGTGTTGTGGTCGACGTCCGGGACGAGGCGCAGTCCGTCAATCGACGCCGAGGCCACCGGTTCCAGCCAGACCGTCTGCCAGATCCCCGTCGTGGACGTGTACCAGATCGAGTGCGGGCGCCGAACCTGCTTGCCGCGCGGCTGCGGGCCCGCGTCGGTGGGGTCTTCGACGGAGACGACGATGGTCTGCGGCCCCGACGCCTGCACGGCGCTAGTGATGTCGAGCGTGAACGGATCGTAGCCGCCCTGGTGCGTGCCTTCGTCGTGGCCGTTGACAAGAACGTCGGCGCGCCAGTCGACGGCTCCGAAATGCAGCAGCACGCGCCTGCCGCGCCACGCGCTGGGGAGCGTGAAACGGCGGCGGTACCAGAGGCGCTCGGTCTCGCTCACGCCCTTCATCACGCCCGACAGCGCGGACTCGACCGGGAAAGGGACGAGGATCTGCCCATCCCACGCCGTCGGCTCGCTGTTCTCGGCGATGGGCGTGACGGCGTACTCCCAGAGGCCGTTCAAATTCATCCAGGCCTGGCGCACCATCTGCGGCCGCGGATACTCGGGGTGCGCGTCGCGGGCCGAGACATTCCTGGCCCAGCGCGTCTCGATGGGGCTTCGGGCCGCGTGCCAGGCAGCCGGCGATTGGTCAAGTGACGGACGTCCAGCCGCACCAATAACGGTCGAGCCAATGAAGAGGGCCGACACAGCCAGGCCGCGGGTTGCCATGGGCGCTACCATCGTGCAGCGCGACGCAGGTGTCAACCACATTCAGCGCCGTCACGTGGAGCGAAGTCATGGCAGCGAATACCAGGTTCCGCGCGAGTGAGCGCAGCGAACGAG
>JBOGIZ010000255.1:0-12792 GCA_050747805.1 Vicinamibacterales bacterium
GCGGGGGGCGGGGTGCGGACGGAGAAGCCGGAGAAAACGGACGGCTCGACGAGCTCAGCCAGGTCGAAGCCTCGCAAGCTCTCCTACAACGAGCAGCGCGAGCTGGCGGCGCTGCCGAAGAAGATCGCCGCGTTCGAGGCCGAGCAAAAGGCGCTGCACGAGGAGGCCGCGTCGGAGACGTTCTATAGATCCTCCGCCGACCGCATCAACGAGGTGCTCGCGCGCATCGACGCCGTGCAGGCGGAGCTGGATGTCGCGCTCGAGCGGTGGATCGCGCTGCAGGAGATTGACGTGGGTCGATAATGCGGCCGGAGGTCAAAGACAAAAGACGAACTGCGAAAGACGAATGCGGGTCGGTTACCTCTTGCGCGTCTTCGGGGCCGGCTTTTTGCGCGCGGTGCCCGCTGGCGGCTTCGATTTCCTCACGCGCGGCGGTGATGGCTCTGTCGCGGCCTTCGACTCTTTGCCCTGCATCGCCAGCGCACGCGTGATGATCTTCTCGAACAAGGCACCCGTATCGCCGCCTTTGGCCGGACGATTCGAGATCCAGATCTCGGGATGGCCTTCCGCCAGGATCTCCGCGAAGTCGCCGTCGCTCTTGACACTGTTGGGCGCGAACTCCGTGATGTCGACGTCGCCAGCCCACTCGTCTTTGTGCTTGATGAGCAGCCAGGATCGATCTCCTCCGCCGCCGGGATAGCGGCCGCTCGTGCGCACCAGCACCCACGATCCCTTCAGCTTGTAGCCGTCGACCGTGAACTTCAGGTCCCCCTTCTTCAGCGCCGCATCCACATCGTCCACCTGCGGAGTCCACGTGCCCTGGTCCCAGAGCATGACGATGCCGGCGCCGTAGCCTTCGGGGATTACCCCTTCGAATGTGCCGTACTCGATGGGATGATCCTCGACGTGCATGGCCAGGCGCTTGGTTTTCGGGTCGAGCGACGGCCCTTTCGGCACGGCCCACGACAGCAAGACGCCGTCGTGTTCGAGGCGGACGTCGTAATGAAGATGACTGGCCAGATGTTTCTGCACGCAGAAAAACCGCGACGTCGATGCCTTCTGTTTGGTCGCGCGCTCGGCGGCGAGCTTCTCATCGCCAGTGGGCTCGGGCGATCGCGTGAAGTTTCGTTTCTGCTTGTACTTTTCGAGGACCATGTTATGCCTTAGCTGGGGGCACTTACCGCTTGTCTCTACGCACCGGCGGCCGCGATGACGCGCTTGGCCGGTCGCATGATCCCGAGCAGGGCGACAGCCGCCAGGGCGACGACCCCGACGACGAGCAGGAAGAAGCGGTTGTGCGGCACGCGGTACCAGTAGGCCCCGAGCACGCCAGAGCCGTAGCCGCCAAGCGCGGTTGCAACGAACCAGCCGCCCATCAGCATGCCGCGCATGCGCGGCGGCGCGATCTTGGTCACGAGCGAGAGGCCCATCGGGCTGAGGCAGATCTCGCCGACCGCGATGACGAGGTACGATGACACGAGCCAGGAGACACCGACGCGCCCCGTGTCGCCGCCGATGAGGCCTGCGCCGACCATGATCCCGAACGACGCGGCAGTGAAGAGCATGCCGATCAGCATCTTCATCGGCGTCGAGGGTTCCGCGCGCGCGCGGCGGAGCAGCGACCAGATCCAGACGAGCGCCGGCGAAAACAGGATGACGCCGAGCGGCTCGACCGATTGGAACCGCTCCGGAGGCCATGACGTGATCGTGTTGTCGCGGGCCCAGAACGTCAGCGTGAAGCCGTTCTGGTAGAAGGCGATCCAGAACGCGACCACGATGGCGAAGATGATGAGGAGAATGCTGACCCGCGCGCGCGCCTCGGCGGGCGTCACGGTTCGGGCCTCTTCGGATTCCGCCGGCACCTTGCGCGCCGCGTCGCGAATCAGACGATGGCCGCCGATGAACGTGACGAGCGACAGCCCCATGGCGACCGCGGCCGAGCCGAACGCGACGCTCCAGCCGTAGTGCGCGCGGAAGTAGGAGACCGTCAGCGGCGAGATGAACGCGCCGATGTTGATCCCCATATAGAAGAGGTTGAAGCCAGCGTCGCGCAGCTGCGGCCGATCGCGATAGAGATTGCCGACGATCGTCGAGACGTTCGGCTTCAGCATGCCGCTGCCGCAGGCGAGCAGCGCGAGTGCCGAGTAGAAGAAAACCGGCCGCTCGACGGCGAGCGACAGATGCCCGAGCGCCATGAGCACGCCGCCGATGATCACGGCGCGGTAGAAACCGAACACGCGGTCAGCCAGGAAGCCGCCGATGAGCGGCATGAAATACACGGCGCCAATGTACCCGCCGTAGATCTGCCCGATTCGCACCGTCGAGAAGTGAAGACGCTCGTCCATGTAGAGCGTCAGAATCGCCATCATGGAGTAGAAGCTGTAGCGTTCCCAAAGCTCGGTGAAGAAGAGCACGTACAGACCGGGCGGGTGGCCGGCTGGGCGCGAGGCCGTCGGCGTCTGTGGCATCCGGCGGAGTGTAGCGTAGGTCATGGACGAAACACGAACGGCGAACGCCGACTGCCCATCGGGTCTGGGTGGGTGGCACAATAGGGAAGACCCTTGGGCATTCGTTCTTTGTCTTTCAGCGTTCGCCATTGACACGAGTCCTCCTCATCTCGACGTACGACCTGGGCCGTCAGCCCTTCGGTCTCGCCTCGCCTGCGGCGCAGCTGCGGCGCGCGGGGCATGCCGTCGACTGCGTCGATACGACGCGGACGAAGCTCTCCGAGGGGCTGGTCGGTCGCGCGGCGCTCATCGCGTTCTATTTGCCGATGCACACCGCCACCCGACTGGCGTTGCCGCTGGTCGGCCGTATCCGGCAGATCAATCCCGCGGCGCGTCTCTGCGCGTATGGGCTCTACGCGCCGCTCAACGAGACGCTGCTGCGCGACGCCGGTGTCGAGACGATTCTCGGTCCCGAGTTCGAGGCGGATCTCGTGCGGCTCGCGGGACACGCGCAGACAGGTGCGAAGATCCGCGCCGCGGAAGCGGATGACGATGCGGCCTTCAGGCCCTCCTCGGACTTTCGCGTCACCTTCATTCCACCCGATCGCTCGACCCTCCCGCCGCTCTCGCGCTATGCGGCACTGCAGATCGGCGAGGTACGCAAGATTGTCGGCTACACGGAAGCGACGCGCGGCTGCAAGCATCGCTGCCGGCATTGTCCGATCGTGCCCGTGTACGACGGTCGCTTCCGCGCCGTTCCGATCGACGTCGTCATGGCCGATATCGCCGCGCAGGTTACGGCCGGCGCCGAGCACATCACGTTCGGCGACCCCGATTTCCTGAACGGACCGACGCACGCGCTCGCCATCGTCGAGCGGCTTGCGCGCGAGCACCCGGGCATTACCTACGACGCGACGATCAAGGTCGAGCACCTGAAGCGCCACGCGCCCGTGCTGCCCGTCTTGCGCGACACCGGGTGCGCGTTTGTGACGTCCGCGTTCGAGTCGTTCGACAATCGCGTGCTGGGGTATCTCGACAAAGGCCACACCCATCGCGATATCGAGGAGGTTGTCGAGCGCTGTGTGTCCATCGGGTTGCCGCTCTCGCCAACGTTCGTGGCCTTCACGCCGTGGACATCGCTGGAGAGCTACTGCGCCATGCTGACGCGTATCGACGCGCTCGGGCTCGTGCCGGCGGTCGCGCCGATCCAGTACGCGCTGCGGCTGCTCGTCCCACAGGGCTCGCGCATGCTGGAACTCGCCGACATTCGCGCACGGGTCGTCCGATTCGATTCGGTTTCGCTGACGCACGTGTGGGAACACGCGGATCCTCGAGTGGACGCGCTGCAGCACGAGACCGAAGCCGCGGTCGGACAGCGCCTGAACCGCGCGCGCGAGGGCGTGTTCGCGCACGTGTGGGGAAGCGCGCACGCATCCGCCGGGCGTGCCGCGCCAACCCGCCGCCCGCTGGTCTCCCGCGCCGCCATACCGTATCTAAACGAACCTTGGTACTGTTGAGCCGAGCCGACATCGGAGCAGGTGGCTCTGATTTAAGGGATTGCCGATTGGCGATTGCCGATTGGCGATCGACGGATTGGCGATTGGCGATTGCCGATCGACGGACTGCCGATTAGCGATCGACGGATTGCCGATTGGCGATCGACGAATTGCCGATTGGCGATCGACGAATTGCCGATTGGTGATTGGACATGTATCGATCGCGGATTCGAACGACAATCGGCAATCAATCCTCAATCGCCAATCCGTCGATCGGCAACCGGCAATCGGCAATCCGTCGATCGCCAATCGGCAACCGGCAATCGCCAATGAAACGTATTCTGATCCTCTCCCACACGACCGGCTATCAGCTGCGCGCGTTCAATGACGCGGCGGAGGCGCTCGGCATCGAGCTGGTGTTTGCGACCGACCGATGCCATGCGCTCGACGACCCGTGGCAGGACCGGGCGATCGCCGTGCGCTTCTATGACGTGGATGGGTCGGTCGCGGCGATTGTGGAGGCGGTTCAGGAGCGTCGGGTCGATGGCCTGATCGCGGTCGGCGACCGCCAGGTCCTGCTCGCCGCGCGTGCGGCGGCCGCGCTCGGTCTGCCGTGGCACTCCACCGCGGGCGCCGTCGCGAGCACCGACAAACGTCGGTCGCGCGAGGCGCTGGCAGCGGCCGGACTGCCGTCACCGGCATTCTGCGTTTTCCCCGTCACCTCTCCGCATCCCGCCCCCCGCACCCGCACTCCGCCCGTCACCTCTCCGCTTCCCGCCCCCCGCCCCCCGTTCCCCCTCGTCCTCAAGCCGGTCGGACTGTCTGGCAGCCGCGGCGTGATTCGAGTGGACGACGACGCGGGATTGGCGGCGGCGATCGAGCGCATTCAGGCGCTGCTCGCGCGGCCGCAGATACGCGCGGCGCGCGCGGGACTCGAAGATGAGATTCTCGTGGAGGCGTACATCGACGGGCGGGAGTTCGCCGTGGAAGGCGTCATGTCGGCGGGCGAGCTGCGCGTGTTCGCGATCTTCGACAAGCCCGACCCGCTGGAGGGACCGTTTTTCGAGGAGACGATTTACGTCACGCCGTCGCGTGAGCCCGCAGCGATCCAGGCGCGCATCATCGACCACGTCGCCCGCGCGGCGGTCGTGCTGGGGCTTCGCCACGGGCCGATTCACGCGGAGTGTCGGGTCACGAGCGCGGAGGAGGTGGTCGTGCTCGAGGTCGCGGGACGCCCGATCGGTGGGCTGTGTTCGAGGGTACTGACGTTTGTCGGTGCCAAGAGTGCTGAAGGTGCCAACGGTGCTGGGGGTGCGGGTGCCAAGGGCGCGAACTGTGCTGAGGGTGCCGATGCCAATGAGACGGACGGTGCAGAGGGTGCGGGTGCAGGTACTGGAGGTAGCGCGCGCGTCTCGCTCGAATCCGTGCTGCTGGAACACGCGCTCGGTCGTGCGCTCGATGAGTGGACGCTGGCGCCAGGCGCCGCGGCGGTGATGATGATTCCGATTCCTGCGCGCGGCCTGTACAAAGGAGTCGCCGGGGACGACGAGGCGAGAGCGGTGTCGGGTGTGACCGACGTGCGGATCACCGCCAAAGTCGGGCAACTCCTCGAGCCGCTGCCCGAGGCCGGCAGCTATCTCGGATTCATCTTCGCGCGCGGCGGCGCTCCGGCCGCCGCCGAAGCGTCCGTCCGCGCCGCGCACGCGAAACTGCGGTTCTCGATCGCACGCGAAGTGGCTGTCAGAGGCACCGGGGACCAGGGACGCGGGGGCGCGGAACGCGGGGGCGGGGAACGCGGGGCGCGGGACGCGGAGCGCGGGACGCGGGACGCGGGGACCGAAAACCGAAAACCGGTCACTGGAAATCGATAACTGGAAACCGGTAACCGGTAACTGGTACCTGGCAACGCGTAACCAGCTGCCCGCTCAGAGCTGACAGCTGAAGGCTGTCTATTGTTTTCCCTGCGGCGGCACGTAGCCCGGCGGCAGCGCGGCGCCCTCTCCGAAAAAGAAATCCTCCATGTGTTTCGAGACCAGCTGTTGCGCCTCCTTCTGCCAGGGCATCAGGCGGTACTCGTTGAGGATCATCTTCATGCGCTCTTCCCACATCTTCCACGCATCGGCCGAGATGTTGTCGTAAATCCGCTGGCCGAGCTCCCCAGGCCACGGCGGATTCTCGAGCCCAGGAAGTTCGCGCTGAAGCTTCTTGCAGAAGACGGTGCGAGGCATCCAGTGATCCTACAACTGCTGACTCCCAACTCCCAAAACTTCGAACTGCCTCCCCAATCGCCAATCGCCAATCGGCAACCGTCGATCATCAATCGGCACTCGGCAATCCGTCGATCTTCAATCGCCAATCGGCACTCGGCAATCTTCGCCCCACCTCATGTATTGGCTCCCACTCCATCGTGTAGGGATTTGCTTCAGGCGGACGACAGGCGCCACGGAGCCGTTGGCGTATCCAGCCAGTTATCAAAGACTTGCGGCGGCCGGCTGGAGCGCCGTGCGACAAATTCGTGGCACAGCGTTTGATTAAGAGCCCGACAGTCGACTTGTGCCGGCCGAACTCATATCCCGATCCGGTGGACGGAAATGACTGATCTTGCAAAGGACCGCACGATGATGAATGGAGAGCGCAAGGAACGCCGCGGGTTCGCTTCGATGTCGCCCGAGAAGCAGAAGGAAATCGCCAGCAAGGGCGGCCGCGCGGCGCATCAAAAGGGGACGGCGCACGAATGGACGTCGGACGAAGCGCGCTCGGCGGGCCGCAAGGGCGGCCAGATCAGCCGGGGCGGGCGTGGCAGATTGACCGAACCGGCCGACATGCCGGGCGGCTCGCCGTCGGCATCGCCGTTGGGCGACTAGTCGCGCGGGCGCGCGCGGGCCGGGCTCGCTTCGCCGGTCCGCGCCAGTTACGGAGGCAGTGCGTATGTCGAATCGCGTAGTGATCGCCGCCGCTCTGACGCTGGCCGTCGCGTCGGGGGCCGCAGCCCAGACGACGAGCGGACAGAAGCCGCCCGCTGCTGGCTCGCAGGCGGCGACAGGACAAACCGCCGGCGAGGAGACCCGTCCCGCCACCACGACCACCATGGGCGACACGGGCCTCTGGAACGTGCCCACGGCGGAGGTGTTGCCGGCGAAGAGGTTTTCCCTCAGCGCGTATCGCGTCAATTTCGATGACAACCAGGGCTTCAGCGATGTCTCGAATTGGCCGGTGACCTTCGGCGTCGGGATCAAGGATCGCGCCGAACTGTTCGGCGCGTTGACCGTGGTCAATCGCGTGGACCGCGACATCGCGCCGCTCTTCGACGCCTCGCTTCCGAGCGCGGGCGGCGTCGTGCCGCAGGATCCGCTCGCGACCTCAGGATGGAGCGGCAGCAACATCGGCGATCTCTATCTCGGCGCCAAGATCAACTTCCTGTCGGAGTGGAAGCAGAACCCGGTGTCGTTCGCGCTGCGTCCGATCATCAAGATTCCCACGGGCTCCGCCACCAACGGCGCCGGCACCGGTAAGGCGGATTTCCTGCTCGACGCGGTCCTCAGCAAAGAGATTCGCGAGCGCGTCGAGCTGTCGGGCTACGGCGGCTTCATCGTCCGCGGGTCGCCGAGCGAAGTGCAGGAGACCAACGGCATCCGCTGGGGTTTTGGCGCGGGGATGCCGACGCGAAAGGCGCTCCGCCTGACGGCGGAGCTCTACGGCGAGAAGTACACCAACACGTCGTTGATACAGAACGCCGCGCTGACCGGTGCGGACGGATCGATTCTCCCTGCGGGCTTCGCGTCGGACGTCAAGTCGCCCGCGCAATTCGATCTCGGGTTGACGTGGCAGGCCCACTCGGGCTTTTTCGCTGGCGTCGGCTGGACGTGGCGCGTCGACATGGATTCCCGCAGCGCGTTCCTGTCCCAGTTCGCCAACGGCATCGGCGACAAGATGGACGTCGTCGGGCGGATCGGGTATCACCCCGGCGTTCGCATCTACGTGCCGCCGGCTCCGCCGCCTCCACCGCCACCGCCGCCGGCTCCGCCTGTGCACGCGCTGTCGGTCAAGGCGCAGTGCGACCCCTGCGACGTCGAGACCGGACGCACGTCGACCGTGAGCGCCGTCGCGACCGATTCGATCGGCTGCTCGGTCACGTATGCGTGGAGCGCGCCGGGCGGATCGTTCACCAATCCGCAGGGCCAGAGCACGCCGTGGACGGCGCCGATGCAGGAAGGTCCGGTGCCGGTGACAGTGACGGTCCGGTGCCCGAGTGACAACAAGACGGCCAGCGACACCGTAACGGTGCAGGTCCATAAACCGCCGGTGAAGGTGTACAACTTCGAAGACGTGCATTTCGACTTCGACCGCTATAGCCTGCGGCCCGAAGCGCTGCGCACGCTCGACGAAGCCATCCGCACCCTGCAGGACAATCCCGATCTGAAGATCGAGATCGAAGGACACACCTGCAACATCGGCACGGCGGAATACAACCTCGCGCTCGGCGAACGACGCGCGAACGCCGTCCGCGACTATCTGGTCAGCCGCGGCGTCAGCGCCGACCGGTTGCACACCGTGAGCTACGGCGAGGAGCGGCCGAAGTACGACAACTCGCGTGAAGAGACCCGTCGGCTCAACCGCCGCGCGGCTCTCACCGTGCGGGTCGTCCAATAACGAGGGCACAGGGACAAGGAACGGGGGACAAGACCGCGAGCGACGAAGCTCGGCTCTCCGTCCCTTGGTCCCTGGTCCTTAGGACCCTGACCGGAATAGGTTCACCAACTTGGCCGCCGATGCATCCCGCCAGGCTGCGTTACTCGTCGCTTACATACTCCCGGTATGCGCGCTCCTCACGCCTTGCCGGGCGGGCGCCTCGGCACCCAACTTGGCAAACCTATTCCGACCAGGGCCCTTAGTCAGTGCCGATGCGCTTCATCAACGTCTACCTGATCGTCTACTTCGTCCTGGTCGCCGCCGCCCTCGTCGCGCTGTGGTCCGGAGGCGCGCTGGGGCAGGTTCCGGCGGGCTGGACGATTCTCGCGCTGGCGATCGCGATTGGCTTTGGCGTCCTGCTGGCGGTGACGACCGGTCGACGTGTCGTCACTGACGAGTAGCCTGCCTCCGTCAGCCGCTCTCCGCCGCACGGTCTCCGCCCTCCCGTTCCGCACGCCGAACCCCGCACTCCGCGCTCCGCCCCCGCACCCCGCACTCCGCCCCCCGCTCCGCCCCCCGCTCCGCCCCCCGCACCCCGACTGGCACGCGATGTGTTTCTGACTAACCGCGTGCCCCCGCTTGCCCCGCGCTCCGTCCGTGCCTTACCGCGAAAGTGTTCCGGACTGCTCATCTTCTTCTGTCTCTTATGTAGCGTGCTCGCGCTCGACGCGTGCAAACAGGGCGAAGGCACCGTCAAAGTCAACAAACTGAGCTTCACCGGGCTGCGCGCGGTGAAGGCGTCGGACCTGCGCGGTATCCTCGCGACCGCCAAGAGCTCGAAATTTCCCTGGGGCGCGAAGCACTACTTCAGCCGCACGGATTTCGAAGCGGACCTCAAGCGGATCTCGGCCTTCTATCACGACCGCGGTTATCCCGACGCCAAAGTGCGCTCGTTCGACGTGAAACTGAACAACGCACAGGACGCCGTGAACATCACGCTCAACATCGACGAAGGGCAGCCCATCCTCGTTCAGGCCATTGAGTTCAACGGCTTCGACGCGGTGCCGCCGAAGCATCTCGCCGCGCTGAAGCAGCGCATTCCGCTCAAGGTGAACGCGCCGCTCTATCTCGCGCTCGAGCAGGCGTCGCGGGAGACGGCGCTCGATGAACTGAATGACCACGGGTATCCCTATGGCAGCGTCGCCCTGACGAAGCGACAGGGCAACGACGCGCGCTCGCAGATTCTCACGCTCACCGCCACGCCTGGAACGCTCGCGCACTACGGCGCGATCACGATCGAAGGCAATCACAAGGTCAGCGACCACGTCATCGAGCGCCAACTGTTGTTCCGACCGGGGAGCCTTTTTCGGCTGAGTGAAATTCAGTCAAGCCAGCGACGTCTGTTCGACCTCCAGACGTTCCAGTTCGCCAATATCGTTCCCAACGTCGGCGAAGGTCAGGAGCCGGCGATCGTTCCGATGAAGGTGACGGTCACGGAGGGCAAACCTCGCAAGGTGAACTTCGGCGTCGGCTACGGCAGCGAGGAAAAGCTGCGCGGCACCATCGACTGGCGCAACGTGAACTTCATGGGCGGCGCGCGCATGCTCGAGCTCCAATCGAAGTACTCGAGTCTCAGCAAGGGCGTCCGGATGAATTTCCGCGAACCGTACGTGTTCAGTCCGCACTACGACGCGCTGTCGAGCATCGAATATTGGCACGACGCCGAGCCGAGCTACACGCTCAATACCGAAGGCGGTCGCGTCGCCTTCGAGCGCGCCGTCGCGCGTCCGGGTCCATACTCGCAGCGCGTCGCCACGACGACGATGTCGATGACGTATACGAACGAGTACCAGAACTATCGCGTGACTCCGGAGGCGCTCAATACGCCGTCATTCTTGAAGACGCTGATCGGGCTCGGCCTCAACCCCCTCACGGGAGAAGGGCACGGGGACCTCTCATCGATCGCGTTCGACACGCAGCGGAGCACGGCCGACAGCAGCGTGAATGCGCAGCACGGCTATACCGTGAACCTGCACCTCGAGCAGTCGGGCCGCGAGCTGGGCGGCAGCTTCGAGTTCGTCGAATCCATTCTGGAGGGGCGCTTTTATCTTCCGCTGCCGGGCGGCGCCGAGGTGGCGCTTCGCGTGCGCGGCGGCTCGATCGGCTCGATCGGTGGTCCGAACCTGCAGGTGCCGTTCTTCCGCCGTTATTGGCTTGGCGGCGCCACGAGCCTGCGCGGATGGGGGCTCTACGAAGTTGCTCCGCTGGTCAACGGCCTGCCGATCGGCGGCCACACCGTCTATGAGAACTCGCTCGAAGTGCACGTGCCCATCTGGGGCAATCTCTCGGGCGTGCTGTTCGAAGACGACGGGAATGTGTGGAACAACGCGTGGGCATTCAACCTCGGCGATCTGCGCTACGACGTCGGACCCGGCCTGCGGTATCAGACGCCGATCGGGCCGATTCGCGTCGATCTCGGCTACCAGCTCAATCCGATTCCGGGCCTGCTGGTGAACGGCGCGCCTCAAACCCGCCGCTTCCGGATCCACTTTTCGATCGGGCAGGCCTTCTGATGCTGCAGCGCCGCGTCTCCCCCGCCAGGAGATACGTCGTCCGCACGCTTCGCATCGTGGCGCTTGTGGGCACGATTCTGATCGGGATCATCGCGCTCGCGCTCATCGCGTCGCAGACGTCGTGGTTCAAAGACTGGCTGCGCGGCTTCGCGGTGCGCGAAGCGAACCAGTACGTCAACGGGACCGTGTCGGTCGGCAGTTTGGGCGGCAATCTGCTCTATGGCGTGCAGCTCGGGAATGTCGAGATCGATATGGGCGGCGAACAGGTCGTCGCGATCAAGCAGATCGAGATCAAGTACAGCATCGGCGAATTGATCGCGAGCGGAATGACGGTGCGCGAGATTCGCCTCGATCAGCCGTTCGTGTTGCTTCGGCACACGGCGGCGGGGTGGAACCTGGCGCAGCTCGTCAAGAGGCAGCAGCAGGAAGCCAACCGTACGGGGCCTTCCAAACCGTTGTCGCTGCCGAATCTGGAAATCGTCGACGGGCGCGCCGTCATCGACGATCGCGCGCCCTCGCCGTCGTACCGGCTGCCGAAAGAGATCGATGCGGTCAACGTCAACGCTGGCTATCAGTACGAGCCGGTGCACTACAGTCTGACGCTCAACCGGGTGAACTTCGCGGCGAAGACGCCAGACCTGTCGCTGCAGCAGCTTTCCGGACGTC
This sequence comes from Vicinamibacterales bacterium, assembly GCA_050747805.1. Taxonomy (GTDB): domain Bacteria; phylum Acidobacteriota; class Vicinamibacteria; order Vicinamibacterales; family 2-12-FULL-66-21; genus JAICSD01. Next base: position 11,812 of record JBOGIZ010000255.1, read on the forward strand.
TGGGCGAGCGCAACGACGACATCAACATCCAGAAGCTCACCGTCAAGACGCCGCAGAGTTCCGTGACGATCGACGGCGACGTTCGGAATTACTCGTCCAGTCCAGCGGTGCAGCTGACGCTGTCGGCGCCGGCGTTGTCGATGCCGGAGTTCAGCGGCGTGCTGCCATCGCTGCACGGATACGATCTGCATCCGTCGCTCGATCTGAAGGCGTCGGGTCCCGAGAACGCGCTGCAGCTCACGGTGCATGAAAAGAGCGAGGCCGGCGCGGTCGACGGCGCATTGACCGCCGACGTCGCCGCGCCCGGCTACGGCGCTCGCGGAGCTATCAACGTCCGTGATCTGAACCTTGCGCCGGTGCTCAACAGTCCGGCGGACACGAGCGACATTACGGGTCACGTCGCCATGAACCTCCGGATGGCGGCGTCGCCAGCGAACGCGCCCGCGCTGGATCGCGTGAACGGGCGGGTCAGCGTCGACGCGCCGCTCGTCGCGGCGGCGGGTTATCGCGCGACCGACGTGAAGCTCACGGCCGATCTCGCGGGACGCCGGGTCACCATCGATGGCCGCGCGGCTGCGTATGGCGGTACCGCCACGGCCACGGGACTGGTTGTCGCGCCTGCGGCGTCCGGGCAGGCGCTCCAATTCGATCTGACGGGCTCGGCGTCGCATCTGAATCTGGCAAACCTGCCGCGCACGCTCAAGGCGCCGCGCGCCGCGACCAACATCAACGTGGCGTCCTATCACGCCGCGGGAACCATTGGCTCGCGAACGAACATGTCCGGCGGGGCGACGCTCGGCCGGTCGACGGTGCCAGGCGCGACGGTTCTCAACGGAACGGCCGCGCAGTTTGCGATGTCGTCGACGAAGGCCGGCCTGCAGTCGCTCGCCTATAGCGCACACGGCGGTGTGCGGCATCTGAATGCCGAAACGCTCGGACACGCGCTGCAGATCGCCTCGATCGCGACGCCCAATTACGCGA
>JBOGIZ010000256.1:0-9408 GCA_050747805.1 Vicinamibacterales bacterium
CTGTCAGAGCGATTCACACGAACGGCAACGTCGTTGCTGATGCATGCGTCAAGGAGAACCAATTCACGCGGATCGTTCGTTTAGGAATCGCTCTTACTGCCCTGGCAATTGCGGCGGGCTGCGGTAGTTCTTCATCAACTCCCACGACGCCCTCAACCGGCACCAGCGCCGGCAGCGGCACACCCATCACGATCGTAAAGGGAGCACAAACGCTGACGACGACGGCGTACTCGCCGAACCCGCTCACGATCGCGGCGGGCACGACAGTGACCTGGACCAACTCGGACAACACGCAGCACACAGCCGTCAGCGACACCGGCACGTTCAACTCGGGGTTGATCAATCCCAACGCGGGTTTCAGCTTCACGTTCCCGAGCAAGGGCACGTTCACGTATCACTGCTCGCTTCACCCGAACATGGTCGGCTCGGTCGTCGTGCAGTAGGGGTCAGACCGGGGTCAGACCAGGGACAGAGCCCTGGCCCCGGCGCCAAGTCGTACAGGAACGGCCATCGCCTTTCACGGACGCGAACTCGGAGGGCCGCGCTTGTCCAGGCGGCGCCATACAGATCTCGAGCACGTCGCTTACAAGCCTGAAGATGCCCGCCTGCTTGCGCCGCGCGTTCGATCCGGCCAAATTGTCGTAATCGATCTGATGCGGCGATCTGGCGGCGTCCGTCATAAACGCGGCCTCGAGCATGGTCTGCGGGCCGGCCATCACGGTGGTCACGCCGTCGGCCGTGATCCGTGTGCACCACTTCAGCATCTCGTCGGACATCGGCACGCCGCTGAACACGCCGGCAACCATCTGCCACGTGCCGTCGAGCGCGTGATTTCCGGCGTCAGCAGGACCTGTCGTGCGAGTTGCCCTCTGGTCTGGCCGGCGCGTCGCACGTCTTCGCGCACGCGCACGCGGCGCTGCGGTGACAGGTGTCTTGCTTCGGGTGAGCCGTTCGAGCGCGAAGCCGCTGCCGGGCGCCGCGGCAAAGCGCGTCGGTCGCGCGGTGCCGCGCATCGCGAGACAAAAGGTCCACGCGTCGTCAGACAGCTTGTAGACGCCCGCATGGCGGACGCCGGCGGCGTGACCGGTCGTGAAGAGCATGTCGAGCGTTTTCGGCCGCGCCGTGTCGTCGATCGTCAGCGTTCCGCCGTAGGGAACGCCCATGCCGAACGACGTGAACCGATCTCCGTCTACGACGATGCGCGCGTCGACGAATTCAGACGGCGGCACGCGGCGGCCGTCGTGCTGGAGCGTTCGTACGATCCACGCGCCTTGCAGTTTCTCGAGATCGCTCAGCATGTTGCGCCGTGAGGCGCCAGTGTAGCCGAGATCGCCCGTTCCTCGCGGCGGATCCTGCGATACTCTGTCGCGTGCCGATGATTCGAGCGGTCGCGTGCGGAGTCGTCGTGACGCTGATGGCTGCCGCGCTCGCGGGCGCGCAGCCGGCTGCTTCGCCTGCCGCCGAAGGGATTTCAATCATCCCGCAGCCCGTGAAAGTCACGCCGCGCGCTGGTCGATTCACGATCACGCGCCGGACGACGATCTGGACCGATCGCGGGTCCTTTCCGGTCGCACGGCAGCTCGCGCGGTACCTCGAGCCAGCCACTGGTTTCGTCTTTCGCGTCCGGCTCGGGACCCGCCTGCGCGCGAACGCGATCCTGCTGCGACGTGTCCGCTCGCTCAAACGACTCGGCCCGGAAGGCTACGTGTTGACCGTCAGCCGGTCGCGCGTTCTCATCCGCGCTCCGGAAGAAGCAGGACTCTTCTACGGCGTGCAGTCGCTTCGTCAGCTCCTTCCGCCAGACGTGTTCCGCTCGGCTCCCGTTCCAGGCGTCGTCTGGTCGATGCCGGCCGTCGCGATCGAAGACTATCCGCGTTTCCCGTGGCGTGGCGCGCACCTGGACGTGGCGCGGCACTTCATGCCGAAGGAGTTCGTCAAGAAGTTCATCGATCTGCTCGCGCTGCACAAGCTCAATACGTTCCACTGGCATCTCACCGACGATCAGGGCTGGCGCCTCGAAATCAAGCAGTATCCAAAGCTGACGAGCATCGGCGCGTGGCGCACCGAGACGATCGTCGGCCGGCAGCCACGCGACCCAGCGCAATGGAAATTCGACGGCACCCCAGCGGGCGGGTTCTATACCCAGGATGACGCCCGAGAAATCGTGGCATATGCAAAGGCTCGCTTTGTTACCGTCGTGCCTGAGATCGAGATGCCGGGGCATTCGGTTGCGGCGATTGCGTCGTATCCCGAACTCGGCGTGACGGGAGAGGAGATCCCGGTCGCGACGCGCTGGGGCGTGTTCTCCGACATTCTCAACGCGCGCCCGTCGACCGTGCAGTTCATGCAGAACGTGCTCACGGAAGTAATGTCGATCTTCCCGAGCCCGTATATTCATGTCGGCGGGGACGAAGCCGACAAAGCGAAATGGAAGACGAGTCCCGAGATTCAGGCGCGCATCGGTGAGCTGCACGTCGCGAACGAGGACGAGCTCCAGAGCTGGTTCATCCGACAGATGGACGCCTTCCTCAGCGCGCATGGCCGCCGTCTCATTGGATGGGACGAGATTCTGCAGGGCGGGCTCGCGGAACACGCGGTCGTGATGTCGTGGCGGGGCATGGCGGGCGGCATCGAGGCGGCGCGAGCCGGACACGACGTCGTGATGGCGCCAACGAGCAACACGTACCTCGACTATGCGCAGTCGCGCGATCCGGGCGAGCCGATCGGGCAGTCGGCCGTGCTGCCGCTCGAAACCGTCTACGCCTTCGAGCCCGTACCGGCCGATCTCGAACCGCAGTATGCCGCGCATGTCCTGGGCGCGCAGGCGCAGCTGTGGACCGAGTACATGCCGGATCCGAAGCGCGTCGAATACATGGCGTTTCCGCGCTTGACCGCGCTGGCCGAAGTCGTCTGGACTCCGCCCGACCGAAAGAACTACTCTGACTATTTGTCGCGGTTGACGATTGACCTGGAGCGGCTCCAGCGGCTCGACGTCAACTTCCGTCCGCTTCAGCCGTGAAGGAGAGACCATGACCGCAGATCAGGCACGCACCGTCGTCGACGTGCTCACCGGGTCCATTGAAAACGAATCGAAGGCGACACGAAAGGTGATCGCCGCGATTCCGAACAGCAATCGCGACTACAAGCCGGATCCCAAATCGCGCAGCGCGTGGGAGATCGCTGTTCATCTGGTCCTGAACGACATCTGGTTCGCGGACTCGATTCTCAGCGGAGCGTTCGTCTGGGCCGGGGAGCCGCCCACTCCGAAGGAGATGACGGATCCGGCCGCAGTCGCGCGCTGGCACGAGCAGCACCTCGGCGAGCGCCTCGCGAAGCTTCGCGCGATGACGCCCGACCAGATGGTCCGGATCGTGGATGCGTTCGGAATGAGCGCGCCAGCGGCGTCGTGGCTGACGATGATGAACAATCACGCGATCCACCATCGCGGACAGCTTGCGGCCTACCTCCGGCCTGCCGGATCGAAGGTGCCCGCCATCTACGGCGTCAGCGCCGACGAAAGCGCCTTCGCCTGATCGGTGAAGATCCGAGCGACTAACCCTCGGATCTTCACTCCCCGTGTCGCGCTTTGATCGTGACCTTGTAGGTGTTCTCCGAGTTGAGGTTAATCAACGCGACAAATGCGCGGCCATCGCGCATGCCGATCGTCGCGGACTGCGACACGCCTGAAATCTCCCAGCCGGCCGGCAGCAGCACGGTGTTTCGCAGTCCGTGCAGCGTCCGTTCGAACACGAGCTGACCATCCGTCACGTGATAGCCGGTGTTGGCGAGCGTTCCCGTGATCTGCAGATGCGCGCTCTGCCGATCGTTGGTGATCGGCAGACCGAGCTTCACGAACGCTCCGCTGCGATCCTTCTCGACGGGGAGCGCCTTGGCCGTGTCGAGATCGACGACTTTCACGTCCTGCAGCGGCAGGTAAGCGAGCGCGTCGAGCCGGCCCTTGTCGCCCTTTCGATAATCGCTGTACGTCTGCTGGACGTTGATCCGTCCGCTTTCCGGCCCCTGCAGATCGTAAAGCGTCTTCACATCGTCGAAGAACATGTCGTCGAAGGCGGCCGGCGGAAACGCGGTCTTGGTGGGATGCGCGTGGATCGTGAGCGGATTGCTCTGTCCGCTCGGGTTTGCGAACGCCAGCTTGAGACGGCCGTCGGCGGTCGTGGTCAGCTGCGCCGCGATGTTTGACGAAGTGAACGCGAAGCCTTTCGGCAGAATCACGCCGAGTCGGTAGCCGGCCAGACTGCGCACCCAGACGATGTCGTTGCCGTTCATCATGTAGGTGCGCGGGTCCTTGTACGTCTTGTAAATCAGCACGCGCCCGATGCCGCCGTCAGGTACGGGGCGCGGAAGCGTCGCGCGAATCGCGTGAGTTTCGGGATCGTTCGGGTCGGGACCGTAGGTGAATTTCAACGGCTCGCCGGTGCGCGGATCGTAGACCTCCACATCGGAGCCTTCGCTGCCGCCCCGGGTTGCGTTCACGAGCTCGGTGGCGCCCGCGCGCATCTGCTCGGGAATGTATCTGATGCGGAACGATTCGCTGCCCGGTTCGAGAATCTGATATTCGGTGTACGCGTCCTGCGTGAAGAGCTGTGTGACTGGTCTGGTGGGCCGCAGTGAACCGTCTGGGTTCGTGCCGCCGGGGAACTGCGAATTGCCGCCGCGCTGCGCGACAAGGAGTGTGGCCGGCACGAAGGCCGCCACCACCAAAGCGGAAAGCCAAGCTCGGCTATTGTGCATTCGGCGAGTCTACATCGTCCGCACGAGTTACAATCACGCCAAGTCAACGCCCGGTCACTTCGTCGCGGCCACGTCTGGTAAGGAGGACGTCATGGCTCTCGCGAAATGCGCGCATCCTGCGTGTAACTGCACTGTCCAGGAAAAGGGACCCTTCGGCAAGTATTGCAGCGAGCATTGCAAGAAGGCCGGCAACATCACCGAGCTTCGCTGCGGCTGCCAGCACGCCGACTGCCGCTGACCGGGAGCCCGCGCCAGGGTTAACGGCACTGCGCGAGCGTGAGGAGGACCGTCGCAAGCGCCGAATAGTCATCGTCGCCGCGGCCCGCGGCCATGAGGGCCGTGACGAGCTGATCGACGATGGCCGCGACGGGCGCGGGCGTCTCGGTTTCGGCGAGCGTCTGGCGCGCGATGCGGAAATCCTTCGCGTACAACGCCGTGCGGAATCCCGGCGCGTAGTTGCCCGCGAGGATCCGCTCGCCGTGGATCTCGAGCACGCGGCTCGCGGCGAATCCGCCGAGCAGCGCCTTGCGCACGAGCGCCGGATCGACCTGAGCCTTGCGGGCGAGCGCGAAGGCTTCGCTGACGGCCGCGAGTGTGCCGCCGATCACGATCTGATTGCACACCTTGCACACTTGGCCGGCACCGGAGGCGCCAATGCGAACGACGCGCTCCGGATTGCCCATCGCGTGCAGAATCGGCTTGACGGCATCGAACGCAGCCTCGTCGCCGCCCGCCATAATCGACAGCGACGCGTTGATCGCGCCGATCTCGCCGCCGCTCACCGGTGCGTCGATCATCGCGCAGCCGAGCGTCCGCGCTCCATCGGCCAGCCGCCGCGCGACCGCCGGCGCGATCGTGCTGCAGTCGATCACGATCGTGCCGCGCTGGACGGCGCTGAAGATGCCGCGCTCGCCTTCGAGCACCTGCTCGACATCAGGCGAGTCGGGCAACATGGTCACAATACGCGCTGCCTGCCGGGCGACGTCGGCGGGTGATTCCGCGCGCGCCGCACCGGCGGCCACGAGTTCGTCCACGGGTTTCGGGCTGCGGCTATGAACGACGAGGAAAAACCCGCGCGCCAGAAGATTTCGCGCCATGGGTTTGCCCATGACGCCCAGGCCGATGAAGCCGACGGTCTCGTTCGTCACCGAGCAATCGATCAGTAGCCCGCCTTGACGGCGGTCCAGAGTCCCACGCCGAGCGCCGCCGCGACGACGACGTTCAACAGCAGTGTTGGCACGAAGTACGGATACACCATGTACACGAGGCCGGCGACGAGATGCGGCATGCGGTCCTGCTTTCTGCCGTAGGTGAAGAGCACGAATCCGACGCCGCTGGTCACGAGTGAAAAGAAGAGAAGCCCTGGGTCGAGTGACACTGGGCGAAATGTATCACGTGGGCCGCGATCACCCTCAGTGCAGCCTCACCGCGGGGAAGTACTCACCGACGAACGTCCGTTTCCACCAATGGCCGGTCGCTTTGCGCTCGGCCGGCGTCGTGAACTGATAGCGATACAGCTGCGCGCGGATCCACACCGGCGGATGATCGGGAAACGGGTTGCCGCCAAGCAGTCCGAGCGTGGCCGGATCGCCTTGAAGCAAATGGAGCAGCAGCGGCGGGAACCACGGCTCGTCCTGCGGCGTGTCCATCGCCGCGAACCACATGAGCCAATCGAGGCGCAGATGGTACGGCGCGATCTGCGACGGACGCCGCGCGACGTCGCCGGGCTTGCCCTTGAACGGATATTCGCGCCAGATGGTCTTGTCGGTGATCGTTTCGTCGGTCGTGCCCTCGATCGCAATCTCGTTGCGTTCGCGAGTGACGCTGCCGAATGCGCCGTACGTGTTCACGATCTGCAGCGTGTTGAACGAGGTGTTCATCACCTGATTGGGCGAGAGCATGTTCTTCACGGGCGCGACGCTCAGCAGGGCGACGGCGGCCGCGAGCGCGTAGGTCGCGATCCGCTGTGGAGCGGGAATGGGATGCAGCGCCGGCATGGAAATCGGGAGCCACGACAGGAACCGTTGATCGAGCGTCGTAAAGGCGAGGACGATCGTGAGCCAGTTCAGCCACGATAAATTGCCGCTGAGGATGAGCCCCAGCTGGAACACGATCGTGATGAGTCCCGCAATTCCGGCGAACGGCTGCGGCAGGAAGTACCCGAACGGGACGACGAGCTCGACGAAGTGATTGAACACGACGCCGCCATGCAGCGCCCATCGCGGGAGCCAATGGAAGTACCAGCTGAGCGGATTTGGGATCGGCTGCGTCTCGAAGTAATAGTCGAGGCAGGTGAGATTGCGCCAGCAGGCGTCCCCGCGAATCTTGATCAGCCCGGCGCCAAACATCAGGCGAAACAGCGTCCAGCGGTAGATCCAGTTGAGCAGCAGATGCGGCGGCGTATTCACCGCGCCGGCAAAGATCGTGAAAAATCCCGCCTCGCACAGGAGCGATTCCCAGCCGAACGCGTAGAAGGTCTGGCCGACATTGATGAAGGAGAGATACAGAATCCAGAGCAGGCCCCAGACGATGGCGGCGGCGATGGCGCTCCGCTGCTGCATGACGCCGGTGAGGGCGACGAGCGACAGCAGAATGCCGAGCCAGCCCGCTGCGCGAAAGACACGATCGGTGGAAAACAGATAGAAGATGCTCGGCGAATCCTTGAACGGCACGGCGCGTATGAAACGCGTCGCCGGCAGGAGGCCCCCTGCGCCGAGCAGCGGGATGAACTGATTGACGACGGCGATGAAGCCGATGAGGTAGATGAGGGCCAGGCCGCGCTCGAAGATGAAGCGGGAATACCAGTAGGAAGAGGTTCCGATAGGTTCCATCAGGTTCCGTCGGTTCCAGAGGTTCGGGTTCCGCGGGCTCCTGGTGCGATGTTCCAGGTTCCGGACGTTCCGAGTACTAATACTCTGTAGCGCTTTCCGACGCTATGCACCATTCGAACCACGACCCTCGGCGCCTCTTGTGACTGACGCCATTATCGTCGGGGCCGGACCGAACGGATTGTCCGCCGCCATCGCGCTTGCGCGGGCGGGGCGCTCCGTCACGGTGTATGAAGCGCAGACGTCGATAGGCGGAGGCACACGGTCCGAAGAGCTGACGCTGCCTGGCTTCATTCACGACGTCTGTTCCGCGGTACACCCGATGGCCATCGCGTCCCCGTTCTGGCGGACGCTGCCGCTCCGCGACCATGGGCTCGAATGGGTCGAACCGGCGGCCATGCTGGCGCATCCCTTCGACGAGCTTCGCGCGGCGATCGTGGAACGGTCGATCGAGGCGACGGCCCTCGGGCTCGGCGTCGACGACGGCGCGTACCGCCGGGTGGTCGGGAGCGCGGCGCGCGCCTGGCCGCTCATCGACCGCACAGTGCTTGGTCCGCCGGCCTTTCCCGCGCATCCGATCGCGGTTGCGCGGTTTGGCTGGACCGCTCTGCAGTCGGTGCAGCGCCTCGCGCGCCGCGATTTCACCGGTGCACGCGCGCGCGGCCTCTTCGCCGGCATCGGTGCGCACGCGATGCTCGAGCTCGACGCGCTGCCGACGGGCGCGATTGCGCTCGTGCTGGCCGCGCTGACCCACGTCGGCGGATGGATGTTCCCACGAGGCGGCGCGCAGCAGATCGCGAACGCGCTTGGCCGCTGCCTCGAGTCGCTTGGCGGAACCATCGTCACCGGCGCGCCGATCGCGTCGCTCGACGATCTCCCGCCGGCACGCGCCGTTCTCTGCGATCTGTCGCCGCGACCGTTTCTGCAGATCGCGGGCGCGCGGCTGCCGGCAGAGTATCGGCGCCGGCTCGATCGGTACCGCTACGGTTTGGGCGTCTACAAGGTCGACTGGGCGCTCGACGCGCCGATCCCGTGGAAAGACGAGGCGGTCGCGAGAGCCGGCACCGTCCACATCGGCGGAACGATTGAAGAGATTGCCGAATCGGAGCGGAGCGCGTGGCAGGGCCGCGCGGCGGAGCGGCCGTTCGTCCTGCTTGCGCAGCCCACGCTCTTCGACCCAACGCGCGCGCCGTCAGGCAAGCACGTGGCGTGGACCTACTGCCACGTGCCGCACGCGTCGACCGAGCACATGCTCCCGCGGATCGAAGCGCAGATCGAACGCTTCGCGCCGGGTTTTCGCGGTCGCGTCCTCGCGCGCCACGTCATGACGCCGGCAGATCTGGAGCGCCGCAATCCAAATCTGGTCGGCGGCGACATCGCCATGGGGGTCCCGGACGTGCGCCAGCTTCTCGCGCGCCCGACCTGGCGCTGGTATGCCACGCCGGCGCGCGGCCTCTATCTGTGCTCCGCCGCAACGCCGCCCGGCGTCGGCGTCCACGGCATGTGTGGCTACTTCGCCGCACAGCTCGCGCTTTCGCGCGAACTGCGCTAGCCCAACCAATTGACAATTGCCAATTGCCAATTGCCGATTGGCGATCGAAGGATTGGCGATTGCTGAGTGCCGATCGACGGATTGTCGATTGGCGAGTGATTGCCGATTGCCGGATTGTCGATTGGTGCCGACTGCCTATTGCAGATTGCCGATTGCGGGTTACCGATTGAGGATCGGGCGATTTGGCCCTGACGAATCGTCAATCGCACTCGCCAATCGACAATCCGTCGATCGGCAGTCGCCACTCGCCAATCCGTCGATCGGCACTCGGCAATC
>JBOGIZ010000257.1:0-2791 GCA_050747805.1 Vicinamibacterales bacterium
GGACGATGCCTCGTTCGTGCGCCGCCTGCAGAGCGTCGGCAATTTCCGCGCCCAGGTCCAGCACCTGTTCAACAGGGAGTGGTCTGCCGTCAATCAGTTGCTCGAGCGTCCGCTCCTCCAGTAGTTCCATGGAGATGAAAAGACGGCCGTCGTCTTCGGCGATTTCGTAAATCGTGCAGATGTTCGGACGGTTCAGGGCGGAAGCCGCGCGCGCCTCGCGTCGAAGTCGCTCCAGGGCTTGTCGGTCTTTCGCCGTCTCTTCAGGAAGGAATTTCAGGGCAACGTGGCGACCAAGGCTGAGGTCTTCGGCTTCGCAGACCACGCCCATTCCGCCGCCACCGAGTGGCCCCAACACGCGATAATGCGAGATGGTCCGGCCGACGATCCGCGAGGAATCCGCCACCCGCGGAGCATGTTACGGCAATTCAACAACGCCGGCAACGGTGTCCGGTTGCGCAGAAACGGGAACACATCATGCGGCGGTTCATGCTCGCGCTCATACTTGTGGTCCTCCCCGCGCTGCTCAGCGCCCTGGGTGTCAGCGCTCACCTGAACCCGCGCAAATTGGTTCTCTCGCGCACCCTCATTCGAACCACCGGGCGGTCTTGATTTCCCGATACTCTGAGCTGCAGCCCTGGGAGGCCGCATGATTCGCGCCGCCGCTTGGTCGCTCTTTCGCCAGCCATCGTTCGCGCTCGCGGCCGCCGGAACGCTCGCCGTCGGCATCGCCGCCACGACCACGCTGTTCACGACCGTGAACACGGCGCTCTTGCGGCCCTTGCCGTATGCACGGCCTGGCGACCTCTACTCCCTCCGTACGTATTTCGCAAACGGCCGCTTCACGATGGGCATGGTCGCCAACGAGGAACTGGCCGCGGTCGACGCGCTGCATGACGTCGTCGCCGGCACCGCGTACGCCAATCGGGTGGACGGCGCCATCGACACCGACGCCCAGCCCCGCCAGGTCGTCATCTATGGCGTGTCGCCGCACTTCTTCGATCTCTTTGGCGTGCCGGTCGCCGCGGGTCGTCCGATCGGCGCGAGCGACGATGTGCGCGGGGCGCCGCAGGTCGCCGTATTGTCGCAGGCGATCTGGCGTTCGGCGTTCGGCGGTCGCCCCGACGTCGTCGGCCGTCTCATCACCGTGGCCGACCACCCCGTTCGCGTCGTCGGCATTGCGCGGGCCGGGTTCGACGTGCCGGCGGGCACCGATGTCTGGACGAACTTGGAGGACAGTTTGTGGATCGGCCACCCGTACGAAGGTTTTGTTCGGGCGCGGCCTGGCACGCCGCTGCCACTGCTGGTATCGAGGATGAACCAGACGTTCATCCCGCTCACGAAGAAATATCCGGACTTGGAGTCGGGCCGAAAGTATGCCGTGACCCCGCTGCTCGACGCGACCGTCGGCAGTCTTGGTCCGATCCTCGTGATCCTGTTTGGCGCCACGGCGCTGCTGCTCCTCCTCGCGGCCGTGAACGTCACCAATCTGATGCTCGCGCGCACGACCAGCCGCGCGCGGGACGTGGCGGTGCGCGCGGCGCTCGGCGCCACTCGTGCGCGTATCATCGCGCAACTCCTCACCGAGTCGGTGCTGATCGCGCTCTTCGGGGCCGTCGGGGGCACCACGCTCGCGTGGTGGGCGATTCACATCCTGCTCCGCTACGGCGCGGCGCAATTGCCGCGACTCGGATCGCTGTCGATCGATTTCTCTGTCATCGCCTTCGTCGCGGCCGTGGCCGGCGTGACCGGCGTCCTCGTCGGGATCGTCCCGGCCCTGCGGATGGCCGACACGGACATCGCGGCCCTGATGAACGAGACCGGGCGCAGCGTCCAGGGATCGCGCAAGACGCGCCGCCTGCTCGGGGCATTCGTGATCGCCGAGATCGCCGTGGCGGTCGCGATTGTCGCCGGCGCCGGCCGCCTGGTCCGGAGTTATCAGCAGCTCGAGAGCCTGGATCCCGGGTTCAACCCGCGCGGTCTGCTTGCGATCGACGTCACGCTGCCGCCGCCGGGGCCGCAATTCCAGGAACGGCGGAACGCCTGGTGGGATGAGACCGAGACGGCGTTGCGCGCGGCCGGAGCCACCAAAGTCGCCGCCACGTCCTCGTTGCCGCTCGGGCCGCACGAATGGGATGCGGCGTACGTGTTGGACCTCGTCGCGCATCCCGACGTGCCACCGGAGCGCCAGCCGAGCGCGCGCGAGCGCCGCGTGACGCCGGACTTCTTCAAGGACATGGGCATGACGTTGCTCCACGGTCGGCTGATCACGCGCGACGATCGCATGCACACACAGCCGGTCGCCGTCGTCAATGACGCATTCGCGACGCGGAACCTGGGCGGCGCGAGCCCCATCGGTGAGCAGATCAAGGGATTCCATGGTCATCTCGAGAACGGCAAGTATGTCGCGGATCTGATCCAGGTCGTCGGCGTCGTGCGCGATGTGAAGTACTCGACGCTGTCAGGACCGGTTGAGCCGATCTTCTACGTGCCGTTCACGCAATTCCCGCCGGTCCGCGCCTCCATCGTGGTGGCGACCGCCGACGGCACACCCGAGCGGCACATGGCCGGGTTCGAGGCCGCCATGCGGAGTGTCGAGCCCCGCCTGGCGATCGACGCGACACCGTATCCGGCAATCGTCGCCGCCTCGCTCGATCGGGAGCGCCTCGGAATGTGGTTGATGCTCGGCTTCGGTGCAGGGGCGCTGCTACTGGCCGCCGTCGGGATGTTTGGCGTCATCGCCTATGTCGTCTCCCAGCGCATTGGCGAGATGGCGGTGCGCCAGGCGCTGGGC
>JBOGIZ010000258.1:0-1661 GCA_050747805.1 Vicinamibacterales bacterium
GTATGACCCTGGAGGAGCGTCAGGCCGGCGAACAGCAGCGCGAGCATGCTGCATGTTAATCTGCCGACGTGAAAACCGCGCTCCTGGCCGCGGGATTGATGGCGGCAGCGCTGTATCTTCTGCCGGATGGCCGCAGCCGCGAAAGCGGCTCCGGTCAGGCCGCGCCGAGTACTGTGGTCGCCCTCCACTGGACGGAGCAGTCGAGCGGCGTCACCGCGAGATTACGCGGAGTCAGCGCCGCCAGCGATCGCGTCGTCTGGGCGTCCGGCGCGCAGGGCACCCTTCTCAGGACGGCGGACGGAGGGTCGACGTGGACTCGGCTGCCGATTCCCGACGCCGGCAGGCTCGACTTTCGCGACATCGACGCCGTCGATGCGCGCACGGCGTACGTGCTCAGCATCGGGGCAGGGCAGGCGTCGCGCATCTACAAGACGACCGACGCCGGCGCGCAGTGGCAGCTCCAGTTCACGAACGACAATCCGAAAGCCTTTTTCGACGCCATGGCGTTCCAGGACGCGACGCACGGACTCGCCGTGAGCGACTCCGTCGACGGGCAATTCGTGATCATCACGACCAACGACGGCGGACTGCACTGGGCGCGCATTCCGGCAGCGGCGCTTCCCCCCGCACTCCCGAACGAAGGCGCGTTCGCCGGGAGCGGCACGAACATCGCCGTGCTCGGCCGCGATCGCGCGTGGATCGGCACGGGCGCGTCGACCCGCTCCCGCGTGCTGCGGACCGAGGACAGCGGACGCACGTGGTCGATTGCTGACACGCCGATCGTCACGTCAGCATCCGCCGGCATTTTCTCGGTCGCGTTCCGCGATCCCCGCAACGGTCTCGCCGTCGGCGGCGACTACACGAAGGAACAGGACGCGTCAGGCGTTGCGGCCGCGACCAACGATGGCGGTGTCACATGGCACGCGCTGAGAGGCCTCGGCGGGTTTCGCTCCGTAATCGCGCCCGCGCCGCGTTCGAAAGCCGGATGGATTGCGGCAGGTCCTTCGGGCGCCGACGCCTCTACGGACGATGGACGGACGTGGACGCCGATTCCCGGCCCCGGATATCATGCCTTCGCGTTCGCGCCTCATTCGAACATCGGGTGGGGCGTCGGCGAACGCGGCCGAATCGGAAAGCTTGTCTGGTGAGGAAGACGACGATGCGTATCAAACGACTGCTCCTGTTTCTGGTCATCGTTCTTGCGGCCCCGACCGTCTACGCGCAGGGCACGCAAGCCGACTACGAACGTGCGCTCGGACTCCGCAAGCAATATGAGGCGCTCGTCGGGAACGTCACCGACGCGCCGCATTGGATCGGAACGACGCATCGGCTCTGGTACCGCCGGACGATCACCGGAGGCCACGACTTCATCCTGGCGGACGCCGACGCGCACACCAAGAATCCCGCCTTCGACCACGCGCGCATCGCGGCCGCGCTCACGACGGCGATCGGGAAACCCTATTCGGCGCTCGACCTCCCATTCAACGCATTCGATTTCGTGGACGGTGAACGCGGGATTCAGTTCGCCGCCGCAGGGAATACGTGGCGCTGCTCGCTCGCCGAGTACACCTGCCGCAAAGCGACGCCGGCCGAAATGGCTCAGTCAGGAGGCGGCCGCGGCGGGCGCGGTGGACGCGGCGGCGGCGCCGGCGGTGCGGGCT
>JBOGIZ010000259.1:0-2386 GCA_050747805.1 Vicinamibacterales bacterium
GTCAAGACCCGCCTCGCGCGTAGACTCCGCGAGCCGCAGCACATGATCCATCAGATCGATGACGATGCCGGTGTCGCGCAGGGAGGTCTGATTCATGCTCGTGAGGACCGTGACCGCGATCACGAGCGGAGGCTGCGCTCTGCGCCGCGCGGCCGATGCCTGCGCCGCATCGCGCGCAGCCTGCATCATCGCGGTTCCCCCCGCCGCGTGCACGTTCAGCATCCAGACGCCGAGGTCCGAGGCCGCGGCGACGGCGCCGGCGACGGTATTCGGGATGTCGTGGAACTTCAGATCCAGAAACACGCGATCGCCGCGGTCGACCAGCGCGCGGACGACATCCGGTCCCGCGCCGGTGAAGAGGCGGCTGCCGATTTTGAAGCCGCCGACGGAGCCCCGAACCGCGTCCGCGAGTTGCAGCGCGTCCGCGCGCGCGTCGACGTCCAGGGCGACGAGGATGCGCTCCCTCAGGTGCTGATCCACGCCTGCTCCTGCATGCTCGTGTCGACCGTGCCCACGATGTCCTGCAGCCGCGAGATGCCGTGTGCCGTCATGTACGCGGCGATTCCATCGAAGAGCTTCGCCCAGATGAACGGGTCGACGAAGTTCATGGTGCCGACCTGAACGGCGTTGGCGCCGGCGATCATGAATTCCAGCACGTCCTCGGCCGTGGCGATCCCCCCCATGCCGACGATCGGAATTCGGACCGCGCGCCGGCATTCGTACACCATGCGGACGGCAATCGGGCGAATGGCGGGACCGCTCAGGCCGCCGACGATGTTCGAGAGCTTCGGCCGCCGCGTGTCCACATCGATCGCCATCGCGAGAAACGTGTTGATCAGCGACACCGCGTCGGCGCCAGCCTCCTCCGCGGCCCGGGCAAATGAGGCGACATCGGTGACGTTGGGCGTGAGCTTCGGAATGATGGGAAGCGGCGTCGCCTTTCGCACCGCGGCCACGACGTTGTGGGTGCCGGGAAGGCTGCATCCGAATGTGATGCCCCCTTCCTTGATGTTGGGGCACGAGATGTTGAGCTCGAGCGCGGCCACGCCTTCCGCGTCCGATAGAATTTTCGCCACCTGTACGTACTCGTCCAGCGTTGTCCCGCAGATGTTGACGATCACGGTGGCGCGCTGGCGGCGAAGGTCCGGCAGCCGCTCACGGATGAACCGATGCACGCCGATTCCCTGCAAGCCGATGGCGTTGAGCATGCCCGCCGGCGTTTCCACGATCCGCGGCGGCGGGTGTCCCTCGCGTTCGGCGAGGAAGAGTCCCTTGACCGCGACACCCCCGAGCGCAGCGAGTTCGACGACGCCGGCGTACTCGACGCCGTAGCCGAAGCAGCCGCTCGCGGCGATCAGAGGATTGGTGAGCGTGAGCGATCCGATGCGGACGGAGAGATCCACGGCGTCAGTGTCCCCGGATGGCATCCCAGACCACGCGATCCGCGGCAAGCACAGGACCGTCGACGCAGGTGCGCATGTGGTGCGGGGGGCCGTCGCCGCTCCGCACGGGGGCGACGCAGCTGTAGCAGCCGCCCAGGCCGCACCCCATCGTCTGCTCGAGCGAGACCTCGCACGCGCGGCCGTATCGAGCAGCGAGCATGGCGCAGGCGCGCATCATCGGGGTCGGGCCGCACGCATACAGCGTCACCGGATCCGCGGCGTCGCGCGCCGCGAGCGCGCGCTCGAGCGGGAGGGTCACGCGTCCGTGGATGCCGCGGCTGCCGTCCTCGGTTGCCAGCACGACTGAAACGCTGAAAGCGTCGAAGAGCTCCACACAATACAGCTCGTCCGCGCGACGGGCTCCATAGAACAGCGTTGTTCGGACGCCATTCGCCGCGAGCGATTCGGCCAGCGTGACAAACGGCGCGAGGCCGACGCCGCCGGCGATCATCCATGCCTCCGCCGGGCGCGAGACCGGCTGAAAGGCGTGCCCGAGCGGACCGAGGCACGCGAGGCGCGCACCCGCCTCGACACGCGACAGCAGCGTCGTCCCCACGCCGATGCGCTTGTTGAAAATCGAAATGCCGATCGGCTCGCGCGACGGTCCGCGCAGGATTTCAAACACAGAAAACGGCCGGCGCAGCAGCGGATCGCCGCCGCCCGTTGTCTTGATCATGACGAACTGTCCAGGCCGGGTGTGGCGTGCGATCTCGGGTGCGGCGAGCGAGAGGACGTTGTAGTCAGCCGACAGCCGGCGGTTCGCGATCACCGCGGCCTCGACGTCGACGGGCATAGGGCGAAGTATACACTTGGCGTCATGCGGTTCTTGCGCATGATGACCAACGCGCTGGCGGGCGGCGCGCTCGGCGCCGCGTACTTGACGGTCCTCGTGCTGCAGCTCAATCCGCAAGTGCCGCTCTTCTCGCGCTCGGTCCTGCGCTGGT
>JBOGIZ010000260.1:0-1867 GCA_050747805.1 Vicinamibacterales bacterium
GGGGGCGCAGCGCCGGCAGACGTAGAAAGCCTCGCGGGCCGGCATCATCGCGCCGCCGTCGAACGGGCCGCCGCATTCGGGACACGCGGAGAGCTGCGGGTAGACGCCCTGCAGCCGAAGCAGCCAGAATTCGAAGTAGCGCGCCAGCCGATCGGTCGGCGCACCGGCGGCAAACGCGTCGACCACCGACGAGCCGAGGCGATACAAGCGTTCGTCGGCGTGCGCCTCGGGCGCCCATTCGTCGATCAACTCGGCGAAATACTCGGCATGCCCGAGCGCGGCGGCATCGCCGCCGCTGCGCGCGACCGCCGCCAGCGGACTCCGCTGCGGCTCGACGTAGTTGATGCGGACCAGATCTCGCAGCTCCCGTTCGTAGTACGCCACGCCGGCGCGCGTGAGCGGTTCAAGCGCGCCCGAGAATCGCGACCGCGCGCGCCGCGCGCCCTTGGCGACGCCCCGCTTCTTGCCGCGGTCTTTCGTCAGAAAAACAACAATCCGATCCGCTTCGCCGAGCTTGTAAGTGCGCAGGATGAGCGCGTCGGACGTGAAGACGGGCACAGGGGATACTAACGCATGCAATTGGTGAATTGGCGAGTTGGTGAATTGGTGAATTGAGTTGGTGAATTGGTGAATTGGCGAATTGAATTGGTGAACTGAAGGGCGCGCGGTAGCGCGCCCATGCAAATTCACCAACTCACCACTTCACCGATTCACCAATTTTGGGTGTTCCGCCGTATCCCCGTATCCTTGACTGTGTAATCCGGCGGCACCATGAACAGGGATGGATCCGGGTCGGCGCGGACGATGTTGGCGAGACGATACGTCGAGTCGCCGCTGCGCGGGTCGCTGTGGCGCGTCATCACGAGCACTTGCAGGTCGGGCGACGTCCATTCTTCCGATGTGATCGTGATCGGCAGATCGTTGCCGATCGCCCCCGCAGGAATCACTTTCGTGTTGACGCGCCCCTCGACGGAAATACCGTCGATCGTCTTGTGCTCGAGCGGGCCGAGCGACGCGTCGGCGCGCTCGCTGCCGCGCGTCCGCTCGACGACGCCGTCGGCTATGACTTCCTTCTGCAGCTCGCCGCGCGCGCGCGCGTCCGCTTGCGCTTTCATCGCGTTCATCGCGGCGATCTTCTCCTGTTCGGCCTGCCGCTTTAACAGCACGAGGTCACCCTGCAGCGCGGCGCCCGTCGCGATCGGCGTGCGCCACGCGATCTTGTGCTCGGCATCGAGCGAGTACGAGTAACCCGCGACCGGATCCACGATCGACGTCCACGTCGTCTTGAACGACGCCCGTTCGTTGTTGACAAGAATCGAGGCGCCGGCGTTTTCCTCGCGGCGCGTCCGTCCGTCGCTGTCGCGATAGACGTGTCCGACGTCCTTGTGCGAGATGTGATTGCCGTCTGCCAGGGTCTGATTCGACTCGACGATGACGTCGGCTGAATATGGCGCACCCTTGATCGGACTCTCGATCGGCACGCGCGTTTGCCCTTCCGCCAACTGTTTCTTGAGGGTCGCGACGACTTCATCCTGCCGCTGTTTTTCACGCACGGTGCCCGCGTCCTGCGCGAACGCGGACGCCGACATGAACACCACAATTCCTGTCAGTGCCAGAAGACGCATGACTGCTTCCTTTCATTCAACCAATCGCACGGCTCTCGGCAGGCCGTCCTGGCCGACGATGATGTCGGCGGTGACTTCTGTCGCATGACCCGTGGCCGGCGGCGTCATGCCGAGCAACGGCAGGATGGAGACCGGTAGTTCCATCCGAACGAGCGATCCACTTTCAAGCGGCGGCAGCGACGCCGCGCCTGGAACGGCGACGAAGGCGCCGGCGAGCGCGGGTTCGCCGCGGGTGGTGGACG
>JBOGIZ010000261.1:0-5051 GCA_050747805.1 Vicinamibacterales bacterium
ACGCTGACGCCGGCAGGCCTCGCAAGGCGGACGGTTCTGGATTTATGCGACGGCCATCGAACGCTGCGCACGGTGCAGGAGGAGGTCTATGCGCGGCATCCCGACCTCTTCTCTTCACGGACCGACGCGTCAACCTTCGTGGCCGAAGTCGTCACGCGTTATTCGATCGCTGATGCCGCTGTACCAAATCGCTGATCTGGCCATCGACAGCTCGATCGCGCTTCCATGCGTGCCGCGGGCACGTTCTCCCGTCGGCGCATGGAAGTTCGTCGTCCACCATCACGGTGCGCGGCCACATTGTTCGACGTGGTATCACCATGAGAGAGCGCCGGACGGAGCGCGCTGGCGCTCGCTCGGCCGTGCGGACAGCAGCCATGTGATCGATTTCTGGCAGCGCGCGTCATTCCTTGTATCGTTCGACGCGCGGCGGATCACCTGCTATCCACGTGCATCGGCATCACGGGAGACCGTTCGGCAACTGCTCATTGGACACGTCATGCCGTTGGTGTTCGCCGAGCAAGGGGCTCTCCCACTTCACGCAAGCGCCGTGCACACGTCACACGGTGTCCTTGTGTTCGTCGCGCAGACGGGCGTTGGCAAGTCGACGATCGCAGCGGCCCTTGGCGCTCGCGGTTGCTCGATCATGGCCGATGACTGCGCGGTTATCGATATTGACGACGGCCTGTGTCGCGTGCGGCCGGTTGACGTCGGTCTGCGGCTGCGGCCTGAAACGCTCCAGATGTTTCACCCACGCGCGCGGTCCCTGCGTAGCCGCGCACAGACTGGCGCCCGTAAGAAGCGCGTTGCCGCCCCGACCCTCGGAATGAAGATCCACGGTGGATCGGAACCGTTGCGTCGCGTGTACTTCCTCGAGTCAGTGCGCGGCGCGCGACGCCCCACCATTCAGCCGGTTTCGCGGGCGGATGCCGTCGTTGCGCTCATGGTCTCCAGTTTTCAGCTCGGGATAAACGAGTCCGCCCGGCTCCGAGGCGCGTTCGAGGTGCTGAGCCTGCTGGTGGTGCAGGTGCCGGTACTCCGGCTTTCCATCCCATGGGGGCTGCAGCACCTTCAGGCCGTGGTGGACGCCGTGCTCAGGAACGCTGAATAGAGGATGCGCAAGTCTGCGACCAGCGGATCGAGCACCCATCGATTACACTTCGCGTCTATGCCTGTTCGATGGATGCCGGCCGCGCCGGGCGATCGGCTGCAGGATGTCGATACGCCGGCCTTGATCCTCGATCTCGACCCGTTCGAGGCGAATCTCGAGCGCATGCGCAAGGCGGCGGCGAGCTACAACGTCCGGGTGCGCCCGCACGCGAAGAGCCACAAGTGTCCTGAGGTCGCGCGGCGCCAGCTCGCGGCGGGCGGAATCGGGATCTGCTGTCAGAAAGTTGGCGAGGCCGAGGTATTTCTGACGCGCGGGATCGAGAACGTGCTCATCACCAACGAAGTGGTGGGGGAGCGCAAGCTGCGCCGGCTGGTACAGCTCTCGCGTGACTATCCCGATGCGCGCCTTGGCGTCTGTGTGGATGACCTCGAGGTGGTCGAGCGCCTCGGGGAACTGTCGACGGCAGACGAAGCGCGCCTCGATGTCTACGTCGAGCTCGATGTCGGGCAGAATCGCTGCGGAGTCGCCACGCCTGCGGAGGTCGTCGCACTCGCGCGCGCGATCGTGGCGTATCCGCGCTTGAGGTTCATGGGGCTCCACGCATACGCCGGCAGTGCGCAGCATCGCCGCGGGGTGTCGGAGCGTCGAAAGGCGATCGAGGCGGCGGCCCTCAAGGCGGACGCAGCGCGCGCCGCGCTGAATGCCGCCGGTCTGTCGTGTGACATTGTGACCGGCGGCGGCACCGGTACCTTCACCTACGAGGCGGGCAGTCAGGTCTATAACGAGGTGCAGCCTGGCTCGTACGTGCTGATGGACACCGACTACGCGTGCAATGAACAGGATCCCGGTGCGCCGCGTTTCGACCAGGCGCTCTTCGTGCTCGCGACCATCATGAGCCTGCGCGGCGACCGCGTGACGCTCGACGCCGGGCTGAAGGCGTTTTCGACCGACTCCGGCTTGCCGGCGCCAGCCCTTGCCGGCTGGCAGTTGTCGAACGTGTCCGACGAGCACGCCGTTCTGCACCGCACCGGCGCCGGGCGATCCCTCGAACTCGGCGACAAGGTGCTGCTCATCCCGAGCCACTGCGATCCGACGGTCAACCTGCACGACTGGATCGTCGCGGTCCGTCGGGGCACGGTCGAAGCGGTGTGGCCGGTCGAAGCGCGCGGCGCGATTTTCTAGTTCGAGAGCCGCTCAACCCGTAATTACTTCAAGCGAAAAGATCCGGCGGTCGAGCCGATCTTTGCCTGCCAGTTCGCGATGACCTGCACGGGCAGGAAGCCCGGGGGCGGCTGCCGAAGGACGAGAAACCGCTGCCCGTCCGGCGTGACATCGAACGAACGGATGTCGCGGTCGAGTGAAAAAACCTGAACGGGTCGATCGCTCGCAATCGTGTCCCCGGCGTGAACGGCGGCCTGGTAGATGCTCCGCTGCGCCAGGTAGTAGAGCGATCGCCCGTCGCGCGCCCAGACTGGACCATTACCGCCTCCGCGCGAGACCTGTACGGTCGCCCCCGGGCGCCCCAGGGGCTGGACGTAGACGTCGCTGCGCCCCGACTCGCGTGAGGCGAACGCGAACCAGCGACCGTCGGGAGAGACGCTCAAATCTGCCCCCGGAGGAATTGCCGCCATCTGGTCCTCGACGTGGCCGTCCATCCCGACGATTCTGTAGGTCACGTCCGCGCCAAGCAGCGATCGAACGAGCACGCGATGCCCGCGGAGACACGCCATCGGATAGTCCACGCCGTCGGACGCGTACACGAGGCGCGGCGGAGCACCGCTGTCCACGTCGAGCACGTACACGTCGGGCGGGCCATGACCATCCCACCCATAGACGATCGACGTGCTGTCGGGGCACCAGTGAACGTCCTCCTCCGAATTCACGTCGTTGGTGAGCCGCGTCGTGCTCCCGCGCTCGAGGTCGTACAGCCACAGATCGCCGGTGCCCTGCCGCCGGTCCTGCTGGTAGACGACAACACGCCGGCCGTCCAGCGAAAGGGCCAGAGTTCTGCCCTTACCATACAGCGCTGGATTCCCGAGCGTGCCGACTCGAGCCCCCGTGCGATCCACCCACAAGGGCACATCGTCAGGAGCTGGAGTGATGTAGGCGATCGTGCCGGCGCCGACGTCGAAGGCGGCCCGACCGTTCGACAGGAAGAAGGTCACGCCGTCCACGATTGCCGACGGCTGCCCGGACACTTCGGCGCGCTCGGGATCGAACGGCTGCGCGAAGAGCGTGCCGTCGCGCACGAAGAGGAGGTAGCCGTCTGAGTACTTCGCCGTCGTCCGAACCTTCAATACCGGACGAATCTCGCCGGGCGAATCGAGCGAGCCGAGATCGACGGCGTCCGGATTCCCTTCCGTTCCCCACGCCGCACGACCGGTGAACAGGAAGCGGCGGCCATCTGGAAGGAAGAAGGGGTCCAGCGCCAGGCCCTGCACCGCGTCGTGGATCTCCCCGCTGGCGACCGTGAGCGCGCGGATCCGAATCCTCTTCTCGTCGAGGATCCCGCCGGCCGCTCCCCATGTGGCAGGACCGAAGGTGGCGTCGGACGCGAGCGAGCGAACGAGCCAGCTATCGAGCTTGATGGCGACCACACCACGCGCTGTGCCCGTGGCGATCTCCGTTCCATCTGGTGACCACGCGACACCGGAAAAGTCGTTGAGGTTCGGGACCGCGACGGTCCTGGCTTCGCCGAGCCGGCGTATCCAGAGGCCTGTGACTCCATCAGACCGCACGCCGATGACGGCGAGCGTCCGACCGTCGGGAGAGGGGATCGCCCTCGTCACCTGCACGTCCGGGATGCTCACGCCGAACTGAACCGCGCCGGCGGCGGGAGCGGCGGCGCTCGCACCGTCCCTGCCCAGCCGTCGCGAGCCGACGTAGCCGAGCACGGCCATCGCGGCAATCGCTGTCAACGCCAGCGGCCACGCGATCGTGCGAAGCATCGTCCATGCGCCAGGCGCTCTCGGCGTCCCCGACGTCGACTCGAGCCCTGAAGCGCCCGCCGTCGACGTATCCTCGATCTCGAGACGCGCGTCCGCGGCGTCCGCAAGCCGCCTCCGCCGATCTTTCTCGAGACACCGTCTCAGCAGCGTGCGAATCGAGGCGGGAGTAGTCGGCGGCAGACTCGTCCAGTCGGGCGCGTCTTTCAACACCGACGCGAGGACGTGCGACACCGTCTCGCCGTCGAAGACCCTGCGGCCGGTCAGCATCTCCATCAGCACGACGCCGAACGCCCAGACGTCGCTCCGTTTGTCCGCGGGCTTGCCGACGGCCTGCTCGGGACTCATGTAGGCGGCCGTTCCCAGAATCATGCCCGCCTGCGACATCGCGGGTGTCGTGATCGTGGCCAACATCGCGGCGCTCGCCGCCGGGGCGCCAGCAGGCTCCATGGCCTTCGCCAATCCGAAGTCCAGCACTTTCACCGTGCCGTCAGGTCTGACCTTGATATTGGCGGGCTTGAGGTCCAGGTGCACGATGCCCTGGTCATGGGCGGCTTCGAGGGCCTCGGCGACTTGTTTCGCGATTGGCAGAGCGTCTTCAACGGGAATGGGCCCTCCCGCGATTCGGTCCGCGAGGGTCGGTCCCTCGACGAGTTCCATGACGAGCGCGGTGGTGCCGTCACTGCGCTCTAAGCCATAGATGTGGGCGATGTTCGGGTGGTTGAGACGGGCGAGGACCTCCGCTTCGCGCTGAAAGCGCGCCAGGCGTTCTGCGTCTGACGCGACCGGTTCGGGCAGGACCTTGATGGCGACCTGTCGCTTGAGATTGGTGTCGGTCGCCCGATACACCTGCCCCATGCCGCCCTCGCCGAGCGGGGCGCCGACTTCATACGGGCCAATCCGGGTGCCGGCAGCGAGGGACATCAGCTAACCAGTCGGAATTATAGGAGATCAAAGCAACGGCCTCGACCGGTAACAGAGAATCTGGACTGTAGACG
>JBOGIZ010000262.1:0-5425 GCA_050747805.1 Vicinamibacterales bacterium
GTTGACCGAGGGGCATTCTGCGGAAGCGGAGGCCGCATATCGCAAGGCGGTGAAGATCGCCCCGAAATCGATTGAGGCCAACATTGCGCTCGCCAGTTTTCTCTGGAGCAGCGGGCGCGCGGCGGATGCCGAGCAAGCGCTGAAAGACACGATCGCCATCGATCCGGCCAACGATCAGGCCAATCGTGCGCTGGGGATGTTCTACCTTTCCTCGGGCCGCGCAGCTGAGGCCGAGCCATATTTCCGCGAGTTGGCGAAATCGTCGAAGACAAGCGCCGGCACGCTCGCCCTGGCGGATTATTACGCCATCTCGAACCGTCTCGACGATGCCACGAAGACGCTGACCGATCTCGCGCGGAACAGCCCCGACGCGAGCGCCGTCGCCACCACGCGTCTCGCAGCCATCGATGTGATGCGAGGCGATCGTGCCGCCGCTATGGCCAAGGTCAGGGGCGTGGTGGAGGCGCACCCCAAGGATATGCCGGCGCGGATCATGATCGCCCGGCTGCAGGCGATGGGCGGCAAGTGGACCGACGCGCTCGCGACGGCGAAGGCGATCGTGACCGACGATCCGAATTCGTCGGTCGCAGGACTCGCGTACCAACTGCAGGGCGACATCCTGTCGCAGCTCAATCGTCCCGCTGATGCCGCACTCGCGTATCAGGAAGTGCTGAAGCGTCGTCCAAAGGCCGTTCAGGCGATGCTCGGGCTTGCGTCTGTAGACATGGTCATGCGCAACGTGGATCAGGCCGCCTCGTACGCCCAGCAGGCAGTGACGCTCAATCCGCGCAATCCGCTCGCGCGCATCCTCGTCGCGCGGGTGCACCTGCTGAAAAACGATCCCGACGCGGCCGGCGACGTCGCGGCCTTGGTGAAGGACTATCCACGATCGCCCACCGTCTACAATCTCGCGGCCGTGCAAGCCCTGGGGGACCGCCATCTCGATGCGGCTCGCAACGACTATACGAAAGCCCTCGTTCTGTCGCCGGGCGATCTCGAGGCCCTCAGAGGGCTGGCGAGGATAGATCGGGATACCGGTCACGCGAAGGACGCAGTGGCCAGGATCGACGACGCGCTCAAGACCCAGAAGCCGAGCGCGGATCTGTGGCTCCTCGCCGCGTCAACCTACGCGAGCGCCGGCGAACTCGATCGATCGGAGCAGGCGCTGAAACATAGCATCGAAGCCAATCCCTCGCGCCTGGACGCGTACCAGCTTCTCGGCGAGCTGTACATCAGCGAGAAGCGCCTCGACGACGCGCACGATCAGCTCGCCGCATGGGTGGCGAACGATCCGCATTCGATCGCGGCGAATACGATGCTGGGCATGCTCCTTCAGATGCAGAACCGGATGCCCGAAGCGGAAAAGCAGTACGAGAAAGCGGTCGCTGGCGGGTCCGATGCCGCCGTCGCAGCGAACAACCTCGCGTGGATTTACGTGAGCGGCAATCGCAACGCCGACCAGGCCCTCCAGCTCGCGCAGTCAGCGGTTCAAGCCAATCCGACCGAGCCGCACTTCCAGGACACGCTGGGGTGGATCTTCTACCGCCGGAACGACGCCCGTCAGGCCATCGAGCATCTCGACGCGAGCGTGAAGGGCCTGCCCAAGGATCCTGACGGTCACTACCACCTCGGCATGGCGTATCTGATGGACGGCCAGGTCGACACGGCCAAGGCTGAACTCAATCAGGCGCTGACGCTGAATCCGAATTTCGACAATGCCGCTGAAGCCCGCAAAGTGCTCTCCGGGATGGGCGGCTAGCATTTTCACCAGACTCAAGACACTACGGAGTCCGCTCAGTCGTGCGCACTGCCGACAATAGTCCTCCAGCGCGATGCCTTCTCTCCAAGATCATGCTGAAATGCCCAGGCGATGTCACAGGAATCGCCTGGTGTAGTTCTTGCCAAGGGCCAGTGCAATTCCGGGGACTGGCTGAAGAAAATTTTGTGGAGGAGAGAATTATGAAGGCGTCTAGACACATCGTTAAGCTTCCCTTGCTTGTGGGAACGGTCGTCGCTTTAGGGCTGTCCTGTGGTACCGCCAGCGCGGGCCCGCTTTGGGACTTTTCCGCCGCCGGGAACAGCTTTACCAACGGTTCATGGGATTTCGCCACGCCCTTCGAAGTGAACACGGCTGTCACAGCCACCGGTTTGGGCTATTATGCCGATCCCAACAACGGTTTTGTCGATTCCAATCAAGTCGCTCTGTATGAGTGTGCCGATAGTGCTTGCGATAGCACCGGAGTTTTGTTGGCATCGGCCACGGTCGACAATACGTACCCACTGACCGGTCACTTTCGATATGTGACCATCACTCCGGTTGATCTACTGCCGGGAGTTTCGTACGAGGTCGCCGGTGTCAGTCACGGCGATAACTACACTTGGAACGATGCCGGTTTCTCAGTCGATCCGGACATCACGCTAATTCCCACGGACGGCCAGGTCGGCCGCTGGCAGACGGATACGAATCCGGACTTTCTGAATTATGGTCAAAGCGATATAACTGGTCAGGATGGCTTCTGGGGTCCGGACGTGTTTGTCGGTGCACCTACCTTCACTAACCCTGTGCCAGAGCCTGCTTCGTTGACGCTCCTGGGTTTAGGGTTAGTGGGCATGGTGCGGCGCCGACGATCGGCGATATCTCGGTAGATTCTTGAGAGTCTGAGACAAGCAGGTCAGTTCCCGAGCCCTGGGCGATAAAACCGCAACGAAGGCCTGTGGGGAACCCGAATTCTTTTCGGTTCCTCATAGGCATTCGCCCTCCCGAACACGTCGAGCAACCGCGCCAAAATCACGCCTAAAGGTATCTACGCGCCACTTCCGGCTAGTGCCTCCAACCTGACATTGTGCCTCGCCGCTGCATCGGCCGATCCCGTACGGCGGGCACGCTCGACCAAGGGGTCGGCACGATCGGTCCCGCGCGCAATCGACGGGGCCGCTGCGTCTTCCTCACTGCTCCCGACGTGTCGCCGTTCGGCTGCGCCTACTTCGACGCGCACATGGATTCGAAGGAGGCGGAGCGCCGCCAACTCTGGAGCATCCAGCAGATGCGGCAAAGCGACTCCTACGCCGCCCTCAGACGCACCCTGGCGCCGGCCGAAGGCACGAAAAAAGTGAGGTCGAATCGTTAGCGGCCGCGACCCGCTCGCAGGCGTTCGGCGAGCACCTTCACATCGGCACGACTGGCCAGCGCGGGATTGAGCTTCAGCGCGACCGCCAGCTCGTTGGAGGCGCGCGGCAGATCTTTCAACGCGGCATAGATGGCGGCCGCATGGAGACGCACCTCCGGATCCCTCGGCGCGCCGTCGCGCGCGCCCGCAATGGGACCGAGCGCCTCGCCATCTTTTCCAAGCAGATGCTCCGTCCATGCGAGCGTGTCGAGCATCGCGGGATTGTCGTGTGACGCTGTCACCGCGCGCTGAGCGAGGGGCAGCGCCTCGGCCGGCGCGTGTTTGTTGACGGCGAGCGAGTAGGCGAGGTTATTGAGCGCCAGCGCGTTGTCCGGCTCGTACGCCAGAATCGCCCGGTACTGCACGATCGCATCGTCGAACTGACGATCGGCATCGGCGGCGAGCGCCAGCCACATGCGGGCGCCGGTGAAATGCGGATCCGCCGCCAGCGCTTCCGCCAGCGCCTTGCGCGTGCCAGCGATGTCCTCTATCTCGGCCAACGCCTGTGCGTGCGCGAACGCGACCGCGGCGGCGTGGACGCTGGTGGCAGCGGCCGCGATGCGCCGCTCCGAGAAAAGCCTAGGCAAGGTCGTCGCGGGATCGATGCCCGGGTCGATTTGTGCGTCCGGGAGACTCGCTTTGCGGAACGGCGCGCACAGCGGGTCGCCGATGACGATCGTCTGCCAGCTCAGATACGGCATCGCCGCATAGAAGGCCTCGGCGAGATTCGCGCCCGCCGCGTAGGCGGGAAAGAGAATGTTGGGCCGGATCGTCGCGTCGAGATACGGCTCGTTCACGTGGCCCGCGGTGCCCGTCACGCCGGCGTGGATGAAATCGCCGATGAGCGACTGCGGCGTCCCCGCGAATCGCCTGGCCGGATCCGAGTCGCTGCCAGGCATCCACGACGCGGGCGGCTCGGTGAAGGTACGCGCGTCGCTGCTCACGAATTCGGCCGCGAGCGCCCCGGGGACGAACGTCATGCCGAAGTCGCGGATTCGAATCGCGGAATCGTTCGACCCCCACGAGTAATACCCGAGCACGTCGTCCACATGCGTGAGCACCTTCGCGGTCTCGTCGAGCAGCACGTGATCGCCGAGACCCACCGCGCGCAGCCGCTCCGCCGCGGCCTGCAGCCAGCCATTGCCGCCCGGATCGACGAGCGACGCGCGGCCGTCGAGCACGAAGAATCCCTGACGCGCGGGCGCCGCGCCGCGCTCGATCAGCCCGCGCACGTCGTCGACCGTGTAGCCATCGAGCCTCGTGACGAGATAGATGTCGTACTTCGCGTGCGTGAACGCCACCGACGCTTGCGCGTTGCCGGCGTAATACGGATTTGGCACGAAGCCGGGAACCGGCACCGCACGTCCGCTGCGGCGGCGATACAAAAGGGTCAGTTCCGAATCGACGCTCGCGACGGTGCCCTCGCGCCCGCCGGTGCCGGCGATGCGGATCGGGACGTCCTTGGTCAGGACGATGTAGAGGATGCGATCCTCGGCGTGATGACGAGCGATGCAGGTCCAGATCGGCTGCTCGATCGTCGACTCGTACGCGCCGCGATCGATGGTTTCCGTCGTGGGCGCCGAGATGCGGCAGACGTTCGCCTCGGGCACGGCGCGCTTCCGCACGTACTCGTTCGCGATCTCGCTGCTCATCGCGCTGCGATCGTTTGAGACGACCAGCACGTTCGCGGGCCCTTGCGCGGCAGCCTGGCTGCTCGTCGAGATCAGCAGGCCTGCGGTGAAGAGCGATGCGACGATTCGCTGTGCGAACTTTCGGGCGTGGCTCAACGAGTCTGCGCGCCGCGAGTCGCGGGCGGAACGTTCCGCTTCGAAATCCCGCTTCGCGCACCGGAAAAACGCTCCTGCGCCGGCTTGTCGGCGGAAGCGTGGGGCCCCAGAACTTGACGCGTGGTACACCCCACGCGGATTTCTGGCGGCTCCGAAGCGTTTTTCCGACTGGCGCGCGTCCGGCGCGCTCAGAGGAATTTCTGCGCGAAACGCTCCGCCCGCGACTCGTAAAAAGTAAGTTATGACGGAGATCACCATCGTGCGCGTCACAGCATATCGGCAAAAGCGCCAAAACACCGCCACTTGATCGAGAGCGCCTGTGGGGGAATCTCGCCGTAGCTCGAAGAGCGAAGGTGGGAAGCCGGCGAGGGACGCGAGCGGAATGGAGCGGCGCGTTTGCCGCCGCGTAATGAAGTGAGCTAGACCAGTTTCGGCTTGTACATAGTACGCGGTCGTGGTACTTCTGAAGCC
>JBOGIZ010000263.1:0-4758 GCA_050747805.1 Vicinamibacterales bacterium
CCTGAAAATCCGCCAACAGATCCTCGAGCGCTTCGCCGACTTCCGTCGTATGCCCGTCGAAGAGATGATCGGCTGCGTCGATCACGACGAGCTCTTTCGGTTCGGGGAGCGCGCCGTAAAAGGCCCACATGTCCTGCACCGGACAGATCTCGTCGGCTTCGCCCTGCACGAAGAATTTCGGTTTCGTGCTCCGGCGTGTGAGCGAGAAATCGTAGCCTGTCTTCGTCACGGGCGGCGCGATGCCGATGAGGACCGACACCCGATCGTCAGCCGCGCCCGTCTCGAGCGCAATCCACGCGCCGAAGGAGAATCCCGCCGCCAAGAGTAGAGTTCCGGGAAGGCGCGCCGCGGCGTAATCGAGCGCCGCCGTGAAATCGCCTTTCTCGCCTTCACCGCCCGTAAACGCGCCCGCGCTCTTGCCGACGCCCCGGAAATTGAACCGCAGCACGGCGCAACCGGACCGGACGAGTCCCTTCGTTCCCTGAAAGACCGCCTTCGTGTGCATCGTGCCGCCGTGCGTCGGAAGCGGATGCGCGAAAACGACGACCGCGCGCGCAGGACGGGGCGGCTCGTCGAGGAGCGCTTCGAGGTGTCCGGCAGGGCCGGTGAGATCGTGGACTGCGGGCATCGCAACTGCTGCAGCCTAAACTAACGGCCTGTCCTGGCGAGATCTAAAGCGCTCTCGCGGGTGGCTCGAGCTTTACATTTCATCGCGACGCTCCGCTAGATGCTCCGTGCCTGATGCTGCATGACGAAATTGCACACAATCTGCGCGAACTGGTCAGGCCGTGTGACCAGCCCGAGATGGCCCGTACGTTCCATCATCGCGTACTGTGCGCCGGGGATGAGCGCCAGATACTCGCGCGTGGATTCCACCGGCACCACGCGGTCGAGTGCGGGTTCTCCTGTCAGGACCAATGTGGGCGCCGCGACGCGCCTGCAGTCGGCTGAGAGATCGATCTCGGCCGCGAGCGTCGCCCGCGCCGCCATCGCCGGAGGATGCGCGGGAGCAGCGCACACGCGCGCCGTCTGCATCGTGCAGAAGCGCGCCCGTGCACCGGGTGCGCTGATCGCCGCCACAATCTCCGGCCACAGACGCATCGGCGCCAGCGCGCCGAAAGCCGGCGCCGAGAGCCACGGCCGCCGTATGTATCGACGCTGATCGTCAGCCGGCCGCCACGCCGGGCCTGGCGCCGACGCGATGATGAGTGCGCGCGTGCGATGAGGCCTCGACGCCGCATAGTGAGCCGCCACGAGCCCCCCGAATGACACACCCAAAACTGCCGTTGACGCGAGTCCCGCGCGATCCAGCACCCGATCCAGCTGAATCGCGAGCTCCTCGATCGCGCGCGGCGGATCGGCATCCGCGCGGCGCAGCGAATAGCTGACCGTCCGGCACCGCGCCGCCAGCGCGTCGACCGCCGGCCGCATCCATTCCCATCGACCTTGCACACCGGGAATCACGATCACCGGCGGCCCGGTCCCCTGGTCGAACCCCGCGTTGCGCATTCCTCGTCGCCCCCGCACTCCGCCACCGCACTCCGCCCCCCACCCCCGGGCTCCGTCCTCTCCGCGTCCCGCCCCCCCGCGCTCCGCTCGCCGCACTCCGC
This sequence comes from Vicinamibacterales bacterium, assembly GCA_050747805.1. Lineage (GTDB taxonomy): Bacteria > Acidobacteriota > Vicinamibacteria > Vicinamibacterales > 2-12-FULL-66-21 > JAICSD01. The sequence goes on from JBOGIZ010000263.1 coordinate 1,611, forward strand.
TCCCCGTTACTGCCGCGTCAAAATCGTCTCCCGCTCAAAAAGGGCGACGCTGAGCATCACGAGCACCACCCAGATTGCCGCCAGCACGATCGAAAGCGCGAGGAGCATCGCGGACGTGAGAATAAACGCGCCGGCCAGCTGGCCGAACAGAATGACCATGAGCGGGAGCACCAGAAGCACGGCAATCTGCTGCGCGCTGCGCGCGTCGTTCACGCGCGAGGAGACGGCAATCGTCAGCTGCAGGCCCGCGAGCGACGCGAGCGGCCCGACGACGGCCACGAGGATCAGTGTCCGCGGGGTCAACACCGCCGCCAGCACGCCTGGCGGCGCGAGAACGCCGATGAGGAGCACATAGACCAGCAGCGCGGCCGCTTCGACGGCCAGCGAAGGAAACAGGCACGCGATGACCTTCGACACGAGCAACTCATACGTCGTGACTGGCGTCGTCAGCAGAGGCTCGAGCGTTCGTCCCTGTTTCTCGCCGACAACCGAGTACGCGGCGAATGACACCGCACCGACGACCGGCGTGATGACGAACAGCACGACGAACTGCTGAAACAGGAAAGCCTGAGCCGCGGCCTCCTGAGACAGAGCCGCCAGACCAGGGACGTGCAATCGCGCGAGCAGCACGATCTGCCGCAGCGATCGATCGTCCGCGATGCTCGTGCCGGTGACGCGCGGCACGATCAGTATCAGAACGAACGGCAGGATCGTCGTCACGCCCGTCAGAATCGCGACCGGCAGGATGGCGGCGGGCGCGGCGCGAAGCTCGCGAAGCTCTTTTCCAATCAGCGTTCGTATGCGAGCGAGATTCATGACGGCGGCGCCTCGCCCAGAAGTCGGAGATACACGTCTTCGAGCGCCGCGTCCTCATCGAAGACGGCGCGCACCTCCGCGCCCGCTTCGACGAGCGCGCGAACCACCTGGGGCGTCGCTCGATCGGGATCGGCGAGCGCCATGGAGAGCTCGTGTTGTTCAGGACGCACGTCGTGTGCGCCAGCTCGGGCCGCGACTGACGCGAGCGCATCCAGCGGCAGCGATAAACCGGCAAAACGGATGCGGACGCGGCGGCCGAACAGCTGCCGCCGCAGCTCGGAGGGCTCGCCAACTGCGACCAGCGATCGGCGGATGAGCGCGACGCGATTGGCCACGCGATCGATCTCATCGAGGTTGTGCGACGAGACGACGACGACGCGCCCCTGGGCGCCGAGCGCGCGCAGCAGCTCGCGCACGGCACGCGCCGCCTCGGCGTCGAGATTCGCCGTTGGTTCATCGAGCAGCACGATCTCGGGATTGTGGACGAGCGCCCGCGCGAGCGCGAGTTTCTGTTTCATGCCTTTCGATAACAGCAGAGCGCGATCCGATCGGCGATCCCACAAATCGAACAGGCGCAGTGTTCGCTCGACCGCCCGATCGGCGTCCGCGACGCCGAACAGCCTTGCATAGACGGCGAGATTGTCGGCGGCGGTGAGGTGCTCCCACAGTCCAGGCGTCTCGGTCAGGAAGCCGATCCGTGTGCGCAGCGCCCCGCCCGATCGAGGCGTCATCGCGACGCCGTCGATCGAGACGAGGCCCGACGAGGGCGCGATCAGGCCCCCGAGCATCCTGAGCGTCGTCGTCTTGCCGGCGCCGTTCGGGCCGAGAAGCCCGAACACCTCGCCGCGCTTCACCTCGAACGTGAGATCCTCGACGGCCAGGCGCTCGCCGAAGCGGCGCGCCACGTGTTGTGCGGCCAGCACTTTGTGATGTTACTTGAGGGGGTTCACGGCTATAGTGGTCGACGGCCCCCGCGACCCCCAAAAAAGAGAAGACGCGACATGTTGGACGAGGCGCAACAGCGGGCGATCGTCACGCGGCTGAATCGAATCGAAGGCCAGGTCCGCGGCATCCGGCGCATGGTGCAGGAGCCGCGGCAATGCGTCGAGATTCTGCAGCAGCTCGCCGCCGCCGAAGCGGCGCTCAACCGAATCAGCCTCGTCGTCTTTCGGTTTCATGTCGAGCGATGCGTGCCTGAAGGTGTCGAACAGGGCGAACCCGAACGCTCGCAGCGGCTCCTCGAGCTGGTCGATATCTTCGACCGCTTTGCAAAATAACCGTCGCGGAATTCCTGATCCGGCCCGCTGGATCGAAATCTTTGGTTTTCTTGGATCTCGTGCTGTTGAGTTAGCCGAGAGCTAATCGCAAGTATCTAGAAACAAAGTAGATACATAGCACCTCTGGACTGCACATAGCTTGCATGTCGAATCGTTCGCGTACGAACACTGTGCGCTTTTGTGCGATTTCGTCATCGTCTTCTCGCTTGGAGGATGCAGATGAACGTTCGAATGGCAAGGCCGATGGTGCTGGTCGCCGCCATGATATTTGTGGCGGCGTTCGCGACACCATCAGCGGCGCAGGTCTCCTCGGGGCGCATCGACGCCACCGTGACTGACGCGACCGGCGCCGTGCTTCCCGGAGTCACGGTTGACATCAGCGGTCCGCAGTCGCAGTCTGCGGTCTCTGACTCACTCGGCCAGGCGCACTTCCTCAATCTCGCGCCCGGCACCTACACGGTCAGCGCGAAGCTGCAGGGATTCAGCGAGTACCTGAACAAGAACGTCCCTGTCGAGACGGGCGGCAGCGTGCCGCTGCGGGTCGCGATGTCGGTTGCCGGCGTCAAGACGCAGGTCCAGGTGACCAGCGAGGCACCCGTGGTCGACACCAAGAAGATGACAACGTCCACCGACGTGGATCTTGCGCAGCTCCAGAACATTCCGACGGCGCGCGACCCGTGGGTCGTGATGCAGACCGTGCCCGGCATCGTGCTCGACCGCGTGAACGTGGGCGGCGGCGAATCGGGCCAGCAGCCCGGGTATCAGGCGAAGGGCGCCTCCGAGGGCGACAACACGTGGAACATGGACGGCGTGTCGATCACCGATATGGCGGCGACGGGATCGAGTTCGACGTACTACGACTTCGACATGTTCCAGGACATGCAGGTCACGACGGGCGGCTCCGATGTCCAGAATGCGACCCCCGGCGTGCAGTTGAACATGGTCCTCAAGAGCGGCAGCAATACGCCGCACGGCTCGGCGCGCACATATTTCGACAATCAGAGTCTCGAGTCGAACAACATGCCGGCGGACCTGGCGGCGACGATCGGCGGCGC
>JBOGIZ010000264.1:0-1549 GCA_050747805.1 Vicinamibacterales bacterium
GCACCGCCCACGACTGTGCAATCGAATCGATCTTGCACTCGTCGTTCTGTGACGAGCCGAGCGGGGTCCCATCGTCGTAGTAGCCGCGGCGGTACCATTCGCCATCCCAGGCCAGCTCGAGGTTCGATCCGAGGCGGCGTGCCGCTTCTCGATAGCGAGCGGCCGTCGCGCGGTCGCCACGCGCACCGCACACGGGCACAAAGCTGGCGAGCACACTGTGCAAGAAGAATCCGAGCCAAGCGCTTTCGCCGCGGCCGGCCGGCCCCACGCGGTTCATACCGTCATTCCAATCGCCTGTGCCGAAGAGCGGCAGACCATGCGCGCCAGCCGTGATGCCTTTGTCGATCGCTCGGACGCAATGCTCGAAGAGCGTCCCGTCTTCGTGCGATACGTGTGGCGTGCCGTAAGATTCATGCTCATCCGCGGTGAGGAGCGCCGCGGCGAGAAACGGCACCCGCTCGTCGAGCACGGCGTGATCGCCGGTCGCACGAACATATCCACTGACGACGTAGGGAAGCCAGAGGAGATCATCGGAGCAACGCGTGCGGAGGCCACGGCCAGAGGGCTCGTGCCACCAGTGCTGGACGTCCCCCTCGACGAACTGCCGTCCCGCGGCGCGCAGGATGTGCTCGCGCGCGAACGCCGGCCGAGTGAAGAGCAGCGCCATCACATCCTGCAACTGATCGCGAAAGCCGAACGCGCCACCCGGCTGATAATAGCCGGCGCGCGTCCAGAGGCGGCAGCTCAGGTCCTGGTACAGCAGCCACCGGTTGATCAACGCATCGAAGGAATCGTCTGGCGTCCGCACGTGGATCGCGTTCAAGGTGCAGTTCCACGACATCCGCACTTGCTCGAGGGCCGTGCCGGCGGCCTCTGCGCTCCCGTGGCGCGCGATGAGCTCCCCGGCGTGTGCTCGATCGGTTCCTTCGCCCAGCAAGAAGACGACCTGCCGGCTCTCTCCGGGTTGGAGCATGATTCGAACCTGGAGAGCGGCACACGGATCCAGCGCCCCGCCGAGTTGACCGGAGAGCCTTGCGTGCCGCATCGCCGCCGGGTCCGACAGCGAGCCGTTGCGTCCAATGAACGACCGGCGATCGCCCGTGACCGAAGCCGGCGCCTCGCTGGCATACGCGAACGCGATGCGGTGTGGACACTCCTGGTTGTAGGCATTTCTCGCGAACACCGCCCCCGTCGCTTGGTCGAGCTCCGTGACGACGTGGAGGTGCTGGCCGTCGCGCGGTGGGCCGAGCGCCCACTCGTTGTACGCGAAGAGGCTCAAGGTTCTGATCCGACGACCGTCATTGACAATCGTGAGCCGCGAGAATTTCACCGGATCGCCAGCGTGAACGAAGACGTCCAGTTCGTGCCCGATGCCGTGCGTGCGGCGTGAGAACCGGGTCAGGCCGGCTGTGTGCCGAACCACCACTCGTCCGCCGTCTGCGGTCCGGAGGAGCGGCCCCGGCGCCGGTGACCACGACTCCCCGGAGTCGTCGTCGCGGACGAACAGCGCCTAGGCCGTCGGATCGGTGGTTGGATCATTGGCGAATGG
>JBOGIZ010000265.1:0-7387 GCA_050747805.1 Vicinamibacterales bacterium
GGATGATAGGGACCGGAAATGACGGTCGGGTTATGGCGCCGTGTCGGTGCGGAAAATCTTTCGTAACAGCGAATCAACTGGCAGAACTCCACCGCATCATTCACGCGGCGTCGAAACCGCGCACGGATCGACCGAGACTCGCAACGCGAGTCGGCTTTACGGGAATGCTCGCGTCGAAAGGTGGCGTTCGCCGCTCGGCCGGAGCAGCTGCTTTTCCAGTGCGGCGCGAAATTCCGACTCCGAATTCGTCCGGTCGACTCCGACGACCACACACGGCTCGATCCCGGATCGCTCGTTCACAAGCATGAGCTCGGTGTAGCCCGAGCCACCTTCGGCGTGCAACACGCCGGCAACATGCAGGCGTCTGTCGCGGGCCGTGGCCACCGTCTGCGCGATGCGCCGTACGTCCTGAAGCGTAAGTGTCATGACTTGTTGTGGCCTCCTGTCCAGGAAGTCGCGATCGATCGTGTGCCTGCAAGCCGTCGGCCGCCGAGCCGCCGCGGTCGGCCAATCCATGCCGTGTTACGCAATGTTTACAGCCTGCTCAACAATAGGCTACAACCCACGGCTCCACGGCTACCGAAACGCGCCTCCGCCCGCTCGTGGACGGGCTCGTATTACCGCGACAAGATTGGGATCTCGACCGGACCTGCGTCAGCGGACACGGACAGCGATCCCGTCCAGTGAATCATCGGCGCCACCGCCGGCACAAACGCGCGATCCAGCATGAACACGCGGTTCACGCGTGTGATGACGACGCGACCCGTGCCGGGCGCCAGCGGCGCTTCGCCTTCGTGCGCCGGCCGTGTGTATGCCCGAACGCGAAGGCCGACGATGTCGGACGGCCGCGTGCCGGCGGGCAGCGGCGCGCCGCCGCGGAAGCAGCCGCCCCTCGCAATTCGAAAATGCGGCTCTCCGCGATCGGTCGCAAACCATTCGACAGCGACGCCGCGCTTCACCCCGATGTCGAACGCGAGTGTCGCGTTGTGTACTTCGCTGCAGGCCTCGATCGTCGCGTAGTGCCGCGGATCCGGAATCTTGCCGCTGCCGGGCTGTCCTGCGGGATCGACTTTGTCCTCGCGGACCATCTCGGCCGACGTGACGGAGTACATCCACGGATTGGCGTCCATCACCGCTTCGCGCGATGTGCGATCGAGCGAGACGAGCTGCGGCGCGGGCGCAAATGTGATCACATCGTCTGGTCCGTGGTCGGCGACCATGTTGTTGTCGGTCGCGACCCAGACGACCGGATGCCATCCATGCCGGGGCCCCTGGAAGGTAATCCACTTGTGGCCGGCTGCCTGGATCTCCTCATGTGGTTGAGCGCCGGGCCCAGGCTCGGTCAGTCCGTAGATGAACTCGATATCGGTGGTCCGCCCCCACGTCGCCATCAGGCGATCGGTGGGCGTGCCGCCGTCCTCATTCGTGAAGATCACGGTGTACTGAAGCTGATACCGGCTCCCGCTTTCCCCAGCGACGTCGCGTTCGGCGTACATCACCAGCGGCGCATCGCTGAAGCGCTCGACGCTGCCTGGACGCGCGCGCAGGATCGGCGCGCGCGACAGCCACGGATATTCGGGCGCGTCGGGCGCGTATTGTTCGACGCGAATTGATCCGAACGCGACGGCGCCGGCGCCCCGCGCCGACCGACCAAGGTCGCGCGCGATATCGAGCCGATGACGGCCGGCGGCGAGCGACCCGAGCATCACGCGATACTCGGCCGGCCGTTCGCCGCGCGTCAGCAGCAGATGCTGCGAGTACGCGCCGTCAACAGACAGCTCGAGCGCGACCGCTTCGCGCCCGGCCACGGCCCAGTCGCATCGCGCGCAGCCGGCCGTAATGTCGGCGACGACCTCCGCGTCGCGCGTGACGGCGAAGTCATGATGTGTCAGCGGCTGTGCGTCCGCGGACGGACCAATCGCGAACGCGAGGCACGCGATCGATGCGGCGATTTTCCATACATGTTGCACGGCGGTGATAGACACTCTGCACCTCCCAAACGTAGCGTGTGAAGGCTGATTCATCAACGCAGTACGTGGGAGGCATGAGTATTATGAAGCGATTTGTGATCGTTGCGGCACTCGCCATGACGCTGGCGCCAACTCCGGCGCTTGCTCAGGTCGATCGCGCGACTCTGAGCGGAACGGTGAAGGACAGCGCCGGGGCGGTGCTGCCGGGCGCGACGGTCTCCATCACGAACACCGCGACGCAGGTTGCGGCGCAGCAGCAAACCACGAGCACGGGCTCGTATCTGTTCGTGAATCTCATTCCCGGACAGTACGACGTGTCGTTCGAGCTCACCGGATTCAAGAAAGACTCGCGGCGCGTGACGCTTGACGTCGGTCAGCGCGCGCGGCTCGACGCGGCGCTCCAGGTCGGCGCCATCAGTGAGACCGTCCAGGTGAGCGGAAGCACCCAGCTCCTGAACTCGAGCGAGGCGACCCTCGGCGGCGTCATCTCGCAGTCCCAAATCTCGAATCTCCCCCTCGCGATTCGCAACTGGGACGACCTGCTGGCCCTCGTTCCCGGCGTGGAGCAGGACCGCTACACGGAGCAGGGCGGCGGGACCTCGTTCGGCCGCACCGGCGGCATCAACGTGCACGGCTCGCGCGCGCTGCAGAACGACTTCCTGCTCGACGGCGTTGACAACAACAGCATCTCCGAAAACGTCCAGGAGCTGACCTCGCAGGTCTCGCGGCCGTCGGTCGACGCTATCCAGGAATTCAAGGTGATCACGACGCCGTACTCGGCCGAGTACGGCCGGTCGCCCGGCGCCGCGGTGAGCGTCACGACGAAGTCGGGGACGAATACGTTTCACGGCACCGCTTACGAGTACTTCCGCAACCAGGCGATGGACACGATCGATTATTTCTCAAAGAAGGCGGGCGCCGCGAAACCAGCCGATCTCCAGAATCAGCCCGGCGGCAACCTCGGCGGACCGATCGTGCGCAACAAGGCGTTCTTCTTCGCCGATTTCGAAGGCACGCGCATCACGCGCGGTCAGACGCGCCTCACCAACGTGCCGACGCTCGACCAGCGTAACGGCATCTTCACGACGACGATCAAGGATCCGACGACGGGTCTGCCGTTTCCCAACAATACGATCCCGTCCAACATGATCGATCCGTACGCCGCGGCGATCCTCGCGCTGCTGCCTGCGCCGAACGAGCCGGGAGCGAGCAACTTCTTCCGGACGGGAAATCTCACCGACGATTCCGATCGCTTGGTGACGCGCGGCGACTGGCGTCCGACCGCGGCCGACAGCATCTTCGCGCGCTACATCCGCTCGACGCGCCAGCGCGACATTCCCGGCGCGTTCGGCGGCGTCCTCGACGGCACGGGCACGTCGGCGTATGGCAATGAGAGCATCAAGACCAACGGGCTCGTGGGCGGCTGGACGCGCGTGCTCTCCAACGTGATGGTGAACGAAGCGCGATTCTCGTGGGAGCAGGCGACCTCCGATGCCGCGCAGCAGCCGTTCGGCCTCATGCCGCCGGCCAACACGCAGATCCCTGGCATGATTACCAATCCGCTGGTCGCTGGAGGCTTTCCCGGCATTTCGGTCACCGGATTCTTCGGGGGATCCGGCCTCGGGCGCATCGGGTCGCCCGACTTCCTGCCGAAATTCCAGCACACCAACGAGTTCGAATACATCGACACGCTGTCGTGGCTGCACGGCAACCACGCCCTGAAGTTCGGCGGCAACATCATCGCGCCGATGACCGATCACTTCCTCGACGTGCCCGCCATGCGCGGCTCGTTCACCTTCAGCGGCGGATTCACCGGCAACGGCCTCGCGGATTTCCTACTCGGGGATGTCTCGGGGTTCCAGCTCTCGAACGTCGACGTCACAAACCAGCGTCACTGGGCGACGATGGGATACGCGCAGGACGACTGGAAGGCGAGCGATCGCCTGACGCTCACTCTCGGGCTGCGCTACGACTTCATGACGCCGGCGCTCGAGGCCGACAATCATGAGACGAACTTCAATCCGGCCGGCGCCGGCAGCCTCGTCTTCGCCGGCAGCGGCTCGCTCGAGGACCGCACGCTCGTCAAACCTGATCGCAACAACTTCGCGCCTCGCGTCGGCTTCGTCTACAAGATCAACGAGCAAACGCTCGTGCGCGGCGGCTGGGGCATCTTCTACAACGTGTTCGACCGGGTCGGGAGCGAGGATCAGCTGTCGCTCAATCTTCCGAACCTCATCAACACCAGCCTTTCGCGCACGTCGGGAACACCGCTGTTTCTGTTTCAACAGGGGATTCCCGTAGGATTCCTCACGCCACCCAGCCTGGATCCCACGCAGGGGCAGCTCACGTCCATCCACGTCCGCGCGGTCGACGCCAACGATCCCGACACATCGCTCCAGCAGGCGAGCATCGGTATGCAGCGCGAGTTCGCCGGGATCGTCGCGTCCGCAGACTTCGTCTACACGCGCGGATCCAACCTCGCGACACTGGTCAATCTGAACCAGCCGTTGCCGAACGCGCCAGGCGCGAACAATGCGCTCGGACCGCTGCCGTATCCGAACTTCGGCTTCATCGAATGGCGGGCCGACGATGGCAAGTCGCAGTACGCGGGCGTGGATGTCGGCGTGGAAAAGCGTTTCGACAAGGGCTATTCGTTCGGCGTCGCCTACACCTACGGCAACTCGCAGGACAACGCGTCGGAGCAGCTCACGACTCAGGGTTCGAACGCGTTCCCGCAGAACTCGCGGGATTTCACCAACTGGTACGGGCCGAGCGACTACGACGTTCGCCACCGTCTGACCACAAACTTCGTCCTCGACCTGCCGTTCGGCCAGAACATCCTCGCGCGCGACTGGGTCGTCTCGGGCGTCTATGCGGTGCGCTCCGGCAGGCCGTTCACGGTGAATCAGAGCAACAACAACGTCGGGCAGAGCATGTATGGGCTGCCGAACGTATCAGGAGATCCGAGCGGTCCGCAGACGGTGGCGGAATGGTTCAACGTCGCCGCCTTCACCGGCGTGCCGTCGGGAATCTTTGGCGACGAGGTGCGCAATCAGCTTCGCGGCCCCGGATTCCAGAGCTTCGATCTCTCGCTGCAGCGCATGATCAGGTTCGGTGCGCGCTATAACGCATCGCTGCGCTGGGACGTGTTCAATCTCTTCAACGCCACGAACCTGGGACTGCCGAACAAGGACGTCTCGAGCCCATCCACGCTCGGCACGATCACCAGCCTCGCCGGCGATCCGCGCATCATGCAGCTGTCGGTGCGGTTCACGTTCTGATCCGCGGCGCGGCGTGCCGTCCGCGGGACGAGTCACATCCGGCGCCGCTCAGACGTCGGACGTGACTCGGTCGCTTCCGACCGTTACTTTAGGAGGTATGCTACTGTCGTCTCAGTGTCGGCGGGATCCTGCGTCGGATCTTCGTAGATCTCCCACGACGGCCCGGCGGATTGCCTCCGGTTCGCCGCCATCCATTTTCTGATCGCGTTGTGGGTCTCGTCCATGCGGTTGTACGGCCCGCGGTGGACCGCAACGGCAGCTTCGCCCCTTGGCGTTTCAGTCGCGTACACCTCGCCTGCAGTTTCAAATGTGCGCGTGACCTCGACACCGAAGTCGCAGAGTATTGGCGCACCTGACTGCTCCGGCCGGTGATAGAGGAAGACGTTGTGGCCGTCAGTACGCAGGTCCGGCTGTCGGCGAATGAATTCCCAGACCTTGTCCAGTGCAGGCGCCCAGGCCGAACTAACGGCGCCCAGCGCGACTTCGCGTCGCACCGCGGCCAACTTTCGGGAGTGAACAGCTTGTACTGTGACGGAAACTAGCATCCTCGATCGTAGATCAGAATTGTGATCCACCTCTACTGGCTCGCTGTCCGACGTCGCGCTTCAAGCGGGGTGTGCCGACCAAGCGGCCTTCAGCCGGACGTTCGGATCAGTCGTCGGAAGCCCGGCGGGCCAGTGGCGCCGTCAAGTTCAGCATCCCCGTTGAAGAGCGCCGAGCCGCCGAACGTCGCGATATCGGAAACAGGCCAGCAGATGGTCATTGACCATCCCCACCGCTTGCATGTGTGCGTAGATAATCGTGGATCCGACAAAGCTGAATCCTCGCTGCTTCAAATCGCGACTGAATGCGTCAGACTCGCGCGTCGTGGCCGGAATCTGGCTGATGGTCTTCCATCGATTCTGTCGAGGGCGGCCTCCAACGAACTGCCAGCAATAGGCGTCGAAGCTGCCGTGCGCCTCCTGTACGGCAAGGAACGCGCGCGCGTTCTTCACCGCTGCGACGATCTTCGCGCGGTTGCGAATGATCCGTGTATCGCTGGCCAGTGTACCGATTCGAGCCTCGGAGTATCTCGCAACCTTCTCGGGATTGAAGTCGCTGAACAAGCGACGATAGCCGTCGCGCTTGTTCAGCACAATCGACCAGCTGAGGCCAGCCTGCGCGGCTTCCAGAATCAGAAACTCGAAATGCGTGCGGTCGTCGTGCGCCGGCACGCCCCACTCGCGATCGTGGTACTCGCGCATCAGCACGTGATCAGTGTTGACCCAGGGACACCGCTTTGGCTGCGCAGTCGACACGAGGGGCATCTCCAAAGTTACAAGACATAACACACCTGGACGAGGTCCAAGCGTCGAGCACTGAAGACAGAAGCCTGAACGACAAAACAACCGAATCGTTCAAGAGGGGATTTGTTTGGTAGCGCGTTGCGAACGCCGTGGGATCTTTCGCGCAAAAGAAAGAACACGCCAGTTCCAGGAATCCTGTATCGTGTGACGCAGTGGGGGGCCAGGCGAATGGACGTACAACACTTCAAGGGTCGCTTGCTCGATCTCGAAACGTCGTTGGTCAATCGCATCGCGCGTGAACACCGCGACGCGCTCGCGCAGATACCTCAGGAGCCGGGCGACGAAGCCGACGCCAGCGTCGCCGACGAAGGCGAGGACGAAGCGTTCACAGTAGCAGATGCGGATACCGTCCAGCTGCGGCAGGTCCGCGACGCTTTGCGCCGGATAGACGAGGGCACATTCGGACGGTGTACCGTCGACGGCAACCCGATCGAACCGACGCGCCTCGAGGCCGAGCCGTGGACGCCGTACTGCCTGGAACATGCGCAGCGCCTCGAACGGGGATCCCGTCCGGCACCGACTCTGTAATCGTTCGCCCGATGCGTTCGGATGAACGATGGACGCTCGTCGCGACGATCCTCGCGTCGAGCATGACGTTCATCGACGGCACGGTCGTCAACGTCGCCCTCCCGGCGCTGCAGACTGGGCTGCGGGCCACGATGACCGATGTGCAATGGGTCATCGAAGCCTACGCCCTGTTCCTCGGCGCGCTCATTCTCGTCGGCGGATCGCTCGGCGATCAGTACGGCCGGAAACGCGTCTTTCTGACGGGAGTGGTGGTGTTCACGGC
>JBOGIZ010000266.1:0-4116 GCA_050747805.1 Vicinamibacterales bacterium
CCACCTGTCGACGCTGCACCACGTGAGCGAGCGGCTGGCGGGGGCGCGCGACTCGGCGCGGCTGGCCGATGTGACGCTGCGCGCCGTACTCGAGGTGATGTCGGCCGATCGCACGGCGATCGTCCTGCGGCGGCGCGACGCCGCCACCGGGGCGGTCGAAGTGCTGGCTGCGCGCACCCGAAATCCGTCGACCGAGCCCTTCATCGTCAGCCGCACGCTTGTCGCCGATGTGATCATGCAGGGCGTGTCGGTGTTCGCGCACGACGCGAGCCACGACGCCCGCTTCAGCGACGGGCAGAGCGTCGTCACGCAGCGCATTCGATCCGTCATGTGCGTGCCGCTTCGAACGACCGACGATATTCTCGGCGCGCTGTACGCCGACAGCCAGAGCGGGCCCGGGCGCTTCAACGAAGCCGATCTGGAGCTCTTCGCCGCGATCGGGAATCAGGCCGGCGTCGCGCTGCACCGCGTGCGCCTGATGAACGAACTCGAGAACCTGCTGCTCGATACGATCAAGGCGATCGCCGCGACGATCGACGCGCGCGACGGCTACACGCATCGTCATTCCGAGCGCGTCGCCGCGCTGACCGCGCAGCTGGCGCACGAGCTGGAGCTGCCGGACGCCGAATGCCAGACGGCCGAGTTGTCGGCGCTGCTGCACGACGTCGGGAAGATCGCCGTCGCCGATTCGATCCTCAACAAACCCGGCAAGCTGACATCCGAGGAATTTGCGGAGATGCGCAAGCATCCAGAGCACGGTGCGCGCATTCTCGAAAAGATCCAGAGCCCGACCGTGAAGGCCGTCCTGCCGGGCGTCTTGTATCACCACGAGCGTTGCGACGGCAGCGGCTATCCCGAGGGGCTCAAAGGCGAGGCGATTCCGTTTCTCGGACGCCTGCTCGGCGTCGCGGATGTTTATGACGCTCTGACGTCCGCGCGTTCGTATCGCGACGCCATTCCACCGCCGGAGGCCCTGCGGATGATCCGGGAGCAGGCGGGGACGCATTTCGATCCGGCGATCGTGGCAGCGCTGGTTCGCATCGCCGCGCGCGGCGAGATCAACGTGGACGAGGCGCTCCTGGAGATTCGCACGGTCGTGGAGTGACGGACTACAACGCCACCCGGTGCCGTCCGCTGTGCAGGTAGTTCATCGTCTGGACGGTGAGCAGCACGAGAAAGTCGGCTTTCGCGCGATCCTCCGGCCCCGTCAGGCGTAGATTCAGTTCGTTCGCGCGCTTCACCATGGCTTCGATCACCTGATCGATCGTGTACTGATATTCGCCAGTCCAGCTTGCGACCATGCGACGGACGTCCCTGCGCACGCGCGCGATGAAGCGCGCCGCTTTCATGTTGCCCGCGTGCTCGGGTCGGTCCGAGAACAGACGCCGCAGATCGCGGTCGTAGAAATCCGGGTGCACCAGCCCGTGGTGCCGGCGCTTGCGCTCGTAATGGGCGCGGAGCGTCTTGCGGATGGTGGGCAGCGGGTCGACGCGCCGGTGCGTGCGAACGATCGGCGGTTTGCCGGCGATGTCGCGCATCAGCGCGTCCATGTATTCGAGCTTCTTGAGCGCCGGCCAATCCGCGTAGCGCTCGCGCCAGTCGACATGAGAGTTGAGCCACACCGCGAACGTTTCAGCGAAGTCCTCGTCGGGATGGCTTTGCGCGTACCAGCTGTCGAGATGCAGGACAAAGCTCTTCGAGTACGGTCGCGGATCGTAGTACTCGGGATACGCCTTGTAACTAGGCCCGAAGATCTGCTGACGCCGTCGCCGCTGCCGCAGCTTGTACGCGTTGTCGACGGCGTGCCCCGCCTCGTGCCGCAAGATGCGCATGCACCACTCGGGCGTCCCCCCCTCGACCTCGAGCATTTGTGCCCGCTCGAGACGCTCGAGGCGCGGGTGTGAGAGATAGAACGCGATCGCGACGCCAGGCACGCTGTCCGGCGTGAACCATTCGTCCGACAACCAGAAGTACGGCTTGAAGGAGCTGAGGCCGCGCGCATCCAATTCGGCCTGGAGTTCCGTAATCCGCTCGGCGAGGGCGCTGCCTTCGATCGAGACCCCGAGCTGGCAGATGCGGAGCTCCAGAAGCCTCTCGTCGGGCCAGGCCGCCCATTCCTCGGCTGGGATGACGGGCAGCGTCGGCATCCTGATGAGTGTAGCCGCGGACACACTCGAGCGCGCGGACGTGACCAGGCGAGGCCCGCGTAGCCGAACGAAGCTCGACTGTGGTATATCCCTTCCGCAACCCCCAGCACTCCGATACGAGGCGCCGCGGCGCCCAGAGGAGCGTTCATGAGATTCGTGTGGCGTGTGATCGCGGCGGCGGCGATCGTGTTCGCGGCCGTTCCCGGTGCGCGCGCGCAGGCGCCCGCACAGAAGCCGGATTCGAACACGGCGCAGAAACCCGCCGACAAGACGGGACAACAGCCGCAGGAAAAACCCGCGGAGCAGAAACCGGACGCGCCGCAAACGTACCAAGAAACCGTCGTCGTCTCGGCGTCGAAGACCGAGGAGAAACTGGTCGACGCGCCCGCGACGATGACCGTGATCGGGCCTGAGGCGATCCTCAACGCGCCGTCCCCCGACTTCGCCGAGCTGCTCCGCGCGGTGCCTGGCGTCAACATCACACAAGTTTCGGCGCGCGATATCGACGTCACACCGCGCGGCGCCACCGGAACGCTGGCGACCGGGACACTCGCGCTGCTCGACGGCCGAAGCCTGTATCAGGACTTCTTCGGGTTCGTGATGTGGGACTTCATGCCGGTCAACTTCGACGAGATCAAACAGATCGAAGTCATCCGCGGCCCGGCGTCGGCCGTGTGGGGAGCGAACGCGCTCAACGGGGTCGTCAACGTCATCACGAAGTCGCCGCGCGAGATGCAGGGGGCAACGGCGACGATGGGCGTCGGCGGATTCGATCGCAGCGGCGGCGCGGCGCCAGCGCAGGGTGCGGGCACCGTCTTCTATATCAATGGCACCTACGCGCAGGCCGTCAACGATCGATGGGCGTACAAGATCTCCGCGGGCGGCTACACGCAGGATCCCCTCGCGCGGCCGACAGGGCAGATTCCGTGCAACAACTCGGCGGTCTGTACGCCTGGCGGCACAACGACGTATCCGCCGTTCACGAACAAGGGCACGTCGCAGCCGAAGTTCGACGTCCGCGCCGACTACGACTACGCCGACGGCCGCAAGCTATCGCTGTCGGGCGGCCTGTCGGGCACGTCGGGCATCATGGAAACCGGCATCGGACCGTTCAGCATCGACAGCGGCTCGGTGATGGGCTACGCGAAAGCGGACTACACGGACAAGGGACTGCACGTCCAGGCGTTCACGAATCTGCTCAACGGGAATGCGACGAACCTGTTGACGGTGGACGCGGCGGGCACTCCGATCGGCTTCGATTTCCATACGAAGACGTTCGATGTGGAGGCCTCCGACGTCCACACGTTCCAGCGGAAGCACGTGGTCAGCTTCGGCGGCAACTTCCGCCACAACACGTACGACCTGTCGCTCGCGCCGCTCGCGACGCCGCGCACCGAAGGAGGCGCGTACGTGCAGGACGAAATCTTCCTGACCGACATGTTCCGCCTGGTCGCCGGCGGCCGCCTGGACAAGCTCGACTTTCTCGATCACGCGGTGTTCTCGCCGCGCGTGACGTTCATGATGAAGCCGGAGGCGAACCACACGTTCCGTGTGTCGTACAACCGCGCGTACCGGTCGCCGTCGGTCATCAACGAGTTTCTCAACGTCACGATTGCCGAGCCGATAAATCTCGGCTTGTTTTCCCCGCAGCTCGCGGGCCGGGTCTACCCGCTGCCGGTGGTCTCCGCGGGGAATCAGAATCTGAAGGAGACGTCGGTCGACGCCTTCGAGCTGGGCTACACCGGCATGCTCGCGAAGGGCAAGGCGGTCGTGTCGGCGGCGTTCTACGTCAATCGCACGATCAACGACATCCTGTTCACCGAAGACACGTCGGCGCGCTACACCTCCACGAACGTGCCGCCGGGCTGGCCGCTGCCGCCGATCGCCATCGACCTCGCCGGCGGATTTCCGGCGCGCTTCACGTATCTCAACTTCGGCCGCACCATCGACAAGGGCGTGGAGCTTGGCG
>JBOGIZ010000267.1:0-1871 GCA_050747805.1 Vicinamibacterales bacterium
GCACGAACTACGTCACGCATTGCGGCTACCCGGTTACTACATCGGATCAGAAAACGCTCTAGGAACTCGCGATCGGCGATCGACGTCCGCACGCGATCGGGCGCGGGACCGGCCATCTCGATGCCGAACGCGGCTCCGCCGGTTTCCGCGAGAAGCTCGACGAAGAAGCCGTCGGCTTCGGCAAGACTGCCGCGCCGTATCGACGCGAGCACTCGCGTCTCGGCGCCATCGTCGTCGCAATAGAGCGTGAGTCCGGAGGGGAGCGCCATCGTCCAGGCTTCCCATTGCGCGTCAGGCCATTCGAGCCGCATCACGCTCGGCCCGCGGAGCGCGGCGGCGTCCACGATCGGCGCCTCCGTCTCTTCACTCAGGATCTCCATGAGGGCGAGCGGCTCGTGCGGAACGCGGAACGGCCAGATCGCCTCGCGGCCCCGGAACTGCTTCGCACGTTGGTCGAGACGCTCAAGCGCGCGCACGCGAGCCCGGCGGCGGTCGAACGTCATCGAACGCCGGATCGTGCCTGGCGTCCGCGCGTCAGAAAGATCGCCACCCCGACGGCGTTGGCGATCAGGATGATCGCGCTGATCTTGATCGCGAACGACAGTACGCTCTGGACGTCCACGATTGGCAGAATCGACAGCACGACGTACGCAAGCGTCGTGAGAAATCCCGACGCGGACGCGACCTTGAGCCAGCGTGGAGACGGCACGCCGAAAATCGGGATCGCAAACATCACCAGGTAGGTGAGCGCGTAGAAGATGCCCCCCGCATTCCAGAGCAGTTGAAACGCCTCCTGCTTGCCGACGCCGATCAGCCCGGCAAGGCTGAAGCCGAGCGTGACCGCCCCGACGCAGACGATCGAGTTGACCGGCGTCTGGTAGCGCGGGTGCATACGCGTGAACCATCGCGGGAGCAGGTGATCCCATCCCGCGACCATCGGCAGCCGCGTCTGCCCGGCAAATTGTACGCTCGCCTGGGCCAGCCGAATCACCATGAACGCGACGATGGTGATCGGCACGATCGCGGTGGCCGAGCCCATCGCGCGGAAACCCTCGCTCAGGACCTGCGGGATCGGCGCGATGAGATCGATGCGATCGATCGGGATGAACGCCAGCACCGAACTCGTGCCCAGAATAAACATGATCCCGATGATGGGCGCCGCGAGCGCGACCGATCGCGCGATCGATCGCGCCGGGTTGCGGCATTCTCCCGCATGAATCGCGACGTACTCGAAGCCGCCGAACGCGCCGAATCCCATCTTCGCGGCGATGTTCAGGCTGAGAATGGAAAACGCCGGCATCGCGGTGCGCAGCGGATGAAACTGCTGGAGCGATCCGTGCGCCAGATTCAGCCAGGGCAGCGCGATGAGCATCGCGAACACGATGATCATCAACGCGCCTCCCGCCTTGTGCACCCACTTGCCGACGCTCAAACCGACGATCGTGACCAGCGTCAGCGCCGCCAGAATGACGACGTCCGCGGCGCCGATGATCCAGCCGTTCTGCAGCAGCGCCGCCGCGCGCGGACTCGCGACATAGGCGAAGTACTGCGTGACCTGCAATCCCGTTTCCGACGTGATGAGGATCGCGAACAGCCACAGGTTCCACGCGACGAGGAATCCCGTCAGCTCGTTGAATCCGAGCTTCGCCCACTGATACAGGCCGCCCTCGAGCGGCATCGCCCGATTCAGGTGGATGACGACGACCGCCGACGGCACATAGAAGAAGACAATCGCCGTGAGCCAGAGCACGACGTGCGCCGGCCCCTGCTTTGCGGCCACGCCGACCCACGGCAGTCCGACGATGAAGAGGACCTGGGTCAGTGTGAGATCTGTCAGCCCGAGGTCATTTTTAAGCTGGGCGGTGTGCTCG
>JBOGIZ010000268.1:0-10392 GCA_050747805.1 Vicinamibacterales bacterium
CGCGATAGACTTCGCCCATACCACCTGAACCGAGCTTGGCGAGGACCTCGTAGCACCCGATATGGATTCCTGCCGAGAGGGTCACGTCTTGGCGGGATTACATGCGCCGGCGCGGAGTTCGGGAATCAGAGCGGCGTTACCTGTCGGTCACGGCTTGGGTATGTGCCGATCGTGCACCCTCGCGACCGCGTGGGGTTTGTAGGCAGAGGGGCCGGTCGGCACAGAGGGGCCTGTCGTAGGGGCCTGTCGGCGTTGACTTCGCACGAGTGAAGCTCCACCTTCGAGACATGCAGACGCTGCCGATCAAGTCCGAGAGGCTCGCCCAACTTGAGGAGTTCGCGCGTCGACGCGGAAAGACGCCCGCCGACGCCCTTGACGACGCATTGGCGGAATACCTCGGATGGGAGCGTCAGGACTATCAGGACGCGGTCCAGGGCGTTCAGCAGGGTATCGAGGACGCAAGCGCGGGTCGCACGAAGCCAGCCGACGAATTCCTCGACGAGTTTGCGCGGAAGCATGGTCTTTCGCGTTGAGCTCTCAGAAAGCAACGATCACGGTGCAGTCGGCGGGCAACGGCTCGACGGTACTGAGTGCGTGCGGCGCCGTGCTCGTCCCCGGCAACTATGTGTTGAGCGCCGACCTCGCCTCGAGCAGTGATTGCCTGACGTTCGAGAGTGTCGCGGGCGTGCAGTTGGATTGTCGCGGTCATGCCCTGAGCAGCGCCCGGATCGGGAACGCGAGCGGAATCACCGTGACGAATTGTTCCATGACAAGCCTTGTGCTGGAGACCGTCGGCAACGTGAGCGTGACGACTTCGACGATGACTGGCGGCGGCGAGTCATCTACGGGCGCCCGTGCGATTCTTCCCAATCCGACGAGGTAGGGATGTCCACCATAGCGCGCAGCGCGAAGGCGGACTGTCGAGCGCTCGCCCGAAGCGTGAGCTGCGGTTGACAAGCGAGTGAGCTCCGGCAGCGACGAAGTCGGAGACAGCGCGTTTAGTCGGGATGTTTCGCGACGGCCATTGGGGCGCTGCGCGACCGAGCCGGCTCGTTACGAGGGGGTATGCAGCAGCCAGTGAGCGTCTCGAGACGAGCGAGATCTTGCCGGACCACCCGGTGGTGCTCGAGCGCGTGCATCACCGTCTGCTCGATCGTCGCGAGCCCGGGATCGCTGATCGTGGACAACCGGTAGTGCATCCACGTTCCCGCCCGCCGTGCGGAGACGAGTCCCGCGCGACGGAGGTAGGCGAGGTGCCGCGACGCCTTCGGCTGCGCAATCCTCAAGGCATCGTGGATATGGCACACGCAGACCTCTCCGATCAGCAGCAACCCAAGAATGCGCAGGCGGGTGGCGTCCGCGAGCGCGTTGAAGACGATTTCCATCTCGGCCAGCGGCCGCTTCATATATGTGTCTTGACAAATATAACACCAGACGCGTAGGCTGGTCACATATTCGCATGGACGCATACAAGGAGTGGACGCATGGCGACCGAAGACGTTCGCGCGGCGGTGCAGGAGAAGTACGGCGAGATCGCGCGTTCGGTCGCGACGAGCGGCTGCTGCGGACCGACGAGCTGCGGCTGTGGCGATCCCATTTCGTCGGACCTCTATTCCAGCAGCGAGACCACCGATCTGCCGCCTGAAGCGGTCGCGGTATCGCTTGGCTGCGGCAATCCCACCGCGATGATCGAGCTGCACGCCGGCCAGACGGTACTCGATCTCGGATCGGGTGGGGGGATCGACGTCCTGCTGTCGGCGAAGCGCGTCGGGCCGAGCGGAAAAGTGTACGGGCTCGACATGACCGACGAGATGCTCGCGCTCGCGCGCGAGAACCAGCGCAAGGCCGGCGCGACGAACGTCGAGTTCCTCAAGGGATCCATCGAGAGCATTCCGCTGCCCGATGCGTCCATCGACGTCATCATCTCGAACTGCGTCATCAACCTCTCCGCTGACAAGGACGCCGTGCTGCGCGAGGCCTTTCGCGTCCTGAAACCAGGCGGCCGTTTCGCCGTGTCCGACGTGGTCGTCCAGGGCGGCGTCCCCATCGAAGTTCGCCGGAGCATGGAACTGTGGGTCGGCTGCATCGCCGGTGCCCTGCACGATCACGAATACGTCCACAAGCTTGCGACTGCCGGATTCACCGACGTGACGGTCGAGCCGTTGCGGGTGTACCGGTTCGAAGACGCTCGCAGTTTTCTGACCGAGGCGGGACTCGATGCCGATCGCCTGGCTGCGGAGGTCGATGGGCAGATCGCCAGCGCCTTCATCCGGGCGAGCAAGCCGTCGGCTGCAGCCTGTTGTGCACCGGGCTGCTGTCAGACGTCGTCGGAGGCCCAATGAACGCTCCCTACAACGTCTTGTTTCTGTGTACCGGCAATTCCGCGCGAAGCATCCTTGCCGAGAGCCTCGTGAATCACTGGGGACGAGGACGGTTCGTTGGGTTCAGCGCCGGCAGTCATCCCAAAGGCTACGTGCATCCGCTGGCGCTGGAAGTCCTGCGGCAGTACCGGATGCCGACCGACGGCCTGCGAAGCAAGAGCTGGGAAGCGTTCGCCCGTCCCGGCGCACCGCGACTGGATTTCGTCTTCACCGTCTGCGATCAGGCCGCCAAGGAAATCTGTCCGGTGTGGCCAGGTCAGCCAATGACGGCGCAGTGGGGCATCGAAGATCCGGCGGCGGTCGAGGGCTCGGATGAGGAGAAGCTGCGGGCCTTCAGGAAGACCTTTCGTGAACTCGACGCGCGCATCAAGATCTTCACGAGCCTGCGCATCGAGCTGCTGGATCGGTTGACGCTCCAGAAACAGCTCGATGTGATCATGACCCTTCACGCGCCTTGTCAGAGTCCATCGGCAAGGTTGGAACACACGCAACCGCCTGGAGGCTGCGCGTCTTGGGCGTGAGAAGGGCTGCTTGTGACGAGGACGGTCCAACGCGTCGGAACGCGGCACGACTGAACAGGTCGAAGTTCTGTGGACTCAGGCCGCGCCGCCAGGCACGCACGATCTGCGGATCCTGCCACTCCCATAGACGCGCATGATGCGTATCGACGCTCGTGGGACTCGGATTCCACTGATCGTTGGGATAGATGAACGCACCCGTCGCGGAGACGACGAGCGACCACGCGAGCGCTACGGCCGCGAGCGATCGCGACCACGATCGTGCGAGCGCCGCTTCCGTCCCCAGTGCCGCCGCGGGCGTCAGCGGCACGAGCAGATCCAGCATGTAGCGTGGGCCAAACGTGAAGCCGCCCCACCATATCGAGTACGACCCATAGACGACGAACTCAATGGCGGATGCCGCCAGCAACCATCCGAGCCTGAGATCGCGACTGGCGCGCAGCGAGCGCCGCGCCCCGACGAGCGCCAGAAGGATCACCGGACTGAAAAGAATCACGCCGCGGCTGGGCGAGATGAGCAACCCGAGCGCGCCGACCCACGGTTCATGGCTGATGGAGCCCGCCACGCCGTGCGACTCCGGACGCAACGCGACGCGCTGCATCGCCGCGAATCCGCCGAGCACGTCGCCGAACCAGTGATACTGGGCCGCGAAGAGCGCGGCGACTGCGGAGGCGGCGATCGCGCCGGCGCATAGCGCGCGCGAAATCCCGGCGCGCATGCCGAGCCACACCAGCAGAATGCCGGCAATCGGCGCGACCTGCAATCGGCACGTGCAGGCGAGCGCGAGCCCGGCGCCTCCGAGAACGACTCGCACGTTCGTCAACTGTTGCGAGGGACGCAGCCACGCCCACAGCGCGAGCGCCAGACCGAACGCGACCGTCTCGTGCTGCCACAACGTCCGGCTCACCAGCGCCCAGTAATTGGTACCGAGCCCGAGTCCGATCGCCGTATAGAGCGCGGCGTTTCGAGGTACTAAACGGATGACGGTGAGGAATACGAGGACCACAGCGAACGCCGTGAGGAGTGACGCCGTCACGACCGCGATCAGACTCGGCGCCAGCGGCGCGCTCAGATCCAGGATCCCTGTCTTGGCGAGGATCCAGGCGGGGACGGCGGCGATGATCGACGGCACGACCGAGTACGCAGAGCGTATATGGCCTTGGCGATCCTTCTGAAACGCCGGTCGTGTGGCGAGCCCCGGTTTCTCCGCGATGTCCTGATCAAGCGTGAGGACGCCATCGCGGGCCAGCGCTCGCGCCGCCAACTTGGTCGGCTGCGAGTCCACTGGCTGCAGCTCGCGCCCGTTGCTGTTGTAGACCAGCACGAGCCCTGCAAATAGCGCCAGCGCCACAGGAGCGGTACGCAACCCGGGCGCACTCATCGCGGAAGGGTAACATGTCGGTTCTCGTTGTGACTCCTTCCGTCGCTCGGGAGATCGACGATATCGGACCCGCGCCGCCACGAGAGCGAGCGGTCCGGCATGGTGACGTGCGCAATGTGCGCGCCCTCTTCGATTGCGGTCTCTTCCACGACCGCCCCCGTTTCTTGCAATTGCGCGCTCAGCCAACCTGTCCGATCGTCATAGAGCGTGAACGATCGCTGCCGTTCGAGCTGGTCGTACGTCTTGATGCCGACCGGCGCCCAGCGAGCCAGCAGAAGATAGCCGCGGTCGGCCGTATCAGAGCCGAGGTGCCGCACCGATCGCGCGGGATCGTCGACGTACCACAGCCGGGACTGCAGATCGCGAGGCGCGTAGTACCACAGTTGTAGAAACTGGACGGCTCCGGCGACAACGACGGGCGGAGCGCTGCGCAGCTGGGCGAGCAGGAGCGGTCGCGCGGCGACAGGATCGACCATCTGCAGCGGATGCTCGAGGAGATCCGCGCTCGGACGCACCACGCCGATTAGCAGCATGACGACCAGCACCAATTCGACCAGCCGACTCCGGCCGCTGAGCCACCATAGCGCCAGCGGCGCCGCGAGGACCCACGGGAGAACGCCCGATAGCGCGTAGCGCGGCGTATAGCCGCCCGTCACGCGTCCGGCGCCAACCGCCAGGATCGGCAACCCCAGCGCGACGACGCCCGCTACAAGCTCGTGGTTCGGAACGATCGACACGGATAACTTCCCACGGCCGCGCGCGAGACCGAGGAAGACGGCGCCGGCCAGCGATGCAAGCGCCCACGGACCGAACGACCAGAGATCGTGAAACAGCCACCAGTACGTGTCGCCGACGTCCGACGATGTGACATGCCGCCAAAAGGTCGCACCCTGCCCCGAGGCTTGGCGCACCAGAGGGACAAGCGGTGCACAGAAGGCCAGACCGATCGCGGCGGCTCCCCACAACGGCCAATCTGGCGCGCCCCGCCGGGCCCATCGATACGCCTCGCCAGCCGCGACCGGCACAAACGTCAACGCGGCAAAGTAATGGTTCCACAGCGACGCGGCGAATACGATCGCGAAGACCGGAAGCCAGAAGCGTCGCCGTCGACCGAGCGCGGCCTCGGACCAGGACCACAGAAGCAGCGCAAACAGGCCCAGCATGACGCCATAGCCCCGCGCCTCGTAGCTGTACCGGTAGGCGCGGGTGTACCAGGGCATCAGCATGGCAGCGAACGCCAGCAGCATCGTCGATCGTGCCCGTACAAGATAGAAGACCGTCACGCTCATCGTGCAGAAGCCGAGCATCGCGGGAAGGCGCGAGGCGATAGGGCTTCGTCCGGCCAGTGAC
Source organism: Vicinamibacterales bacterium (assembly GCA_050747805.1). Taxonomy (GTDB): domain Bacteria; phylum Acidobacteriota; class Vicinamibacteria; order Vicinamibacterales; family 2-12-FULL-66-21; genus JAICSD01. The sequence continues at coordinate 5,631 of JBOGIZ010000268.1, forward strand.
TCGGCCGCGCGCGTGAGAAACAGATTGAGCGGGGGCATGGCATCCGCGCCGCTGCGCGCGGCGCGCCAGACGTCGGCGACGGTCGGGACGCGCGACAACAGCAGCGTGTAGATCTCGTCGTGCCAGAAGGGCGTCGCGCGCGCCCGGATGGCGGTCACCGCAAAGTACAAGACGGCTAGCGCCGCGAGCGGCCACGCGTGGTGCCGGTCGAGCGCGGCCGTCAGTCGCTCCCAAGCGCTGTCGACACGCGCGCCGAGGCTCTTGCCGGCGATCGTCATGGGACGGGACCGCCATGTTACCTTGCGCGCGAAGTCGAGCAGACGCACCGTGACTCGAGCGCGACGCAGCGGCGTGTTGATCGCGCGGCGTTCGTGCATCAATCCGGTCCGGCACTTGGGAAAAATTGGCAGCCCAGCTGAGCTGGCTAGCCTTTAGGGACGCCCGAGCGAACGGCACGGCTTGTGCTCTCATCCGTGCCGGAGAGTGTCAATGCTCTACTATGCGCTCGTCTTCCTGGTTGTTGGACTGATCGCCGGTGCGCTCGGTGTGTCCGGAGTGGCAGCGGTTGCCTCACAGATTGCGTGGGTGCTGTTCGTCATCGCGATTGTGCTGTTCGTCCTGCATTTCGTGAGCGGACGTTCGCGGCCGATCGTCTGACGCCCGCGCCATCCAGCCATTTACCCGGCGGGGTTCGTCCCGCCGGATCCTCTCACGCCGGCGCGGGCGGACTGGCCGCGCCGGCGCCTCGCTCGCTCGTTGAACTGGATGACCGCATAATGTAGTCGCTGGTGCATCCACTCCTACGAAAACTCGCGGCCGGAGTCGCGCTCGGGGCGATCGCGGCGGCCCTGGCGCTCGCGCTCGGCGCCGCCGGTTTGCTCTATCTGCCCGAGCTCAAGACCTACGACTGGCGGATGCGCCTCGATGCCCGGCGGGCGGACGTGGACCGCGACATCGCGCTCATCGAGATCAACGACGCCACGATTCGCGAAATGTCGCCCATCTTCGGCCACTGGCCGTGGCCGCGGCTCGCGCTGTCGTACGTCGTCGATTATCTGAAGAACGCACGCGCGAAAGTGATCGCGATCGACATCGCGCTTCCCGAAGCGGACCTCGTCGAAAAATACAAGATCGGCGGCGACGAGTGGAGCGGCCAGCAAAGCGATCGCGCGCTCGCAGATTCGGTGAAGGCCGCCGGGAACGTCATCATGCTCGCCGATGCAACGTATCCGGGTCTCGAAAACGGGCAGGCTGACAAGACGGCCGCCACGTGGAAGGGCTCGCCGTTCGGGGCGGACGGCCGCGCGGAGCCGCGTCCCGTGGTGCTGCCACCGTACCAGGCCCTCGCCGACGCCAGCGCCGGTTTCGGCCACAACTTCCTCGCGCTCGATCCGGATGGTCCTGCGCGCCGTGTAGCGCCGTTCGTCGTGAGCGGAGGCAAGCAGTTGCCCTCGCTCGGCGTCGCCGCGGCGCTTGCGGCCGGCGGATTTCGCCCGGCCGACGTGCGCGTCGACGGGAACGCGCTGCGCGTCGGCGATCGAGCGATTCCGCTCGTGTCCCGCCGCGTCGGCGACCACGACCAGTGGTCGATGCTGATCGACTATCGCGCGCCTGGCCTCGTGAACGGTGAACGCCCGTATCCGTCGTACGAGTTCCGGCACCTGTTCCTCTCGGAGCAACAGCTGCTGGCCGGCATGAAACCGCTCATCGATCCCGCGCTGTTCAAGGACAAGGTCGTGTTCATCGGGTTCACCGCGGCCGGGCTCATGGACGTGTTCGACACCCCGGTGTCGAGCGACCAGAACGGCACGCTGCCGGGCATTCAACTGCACGCCAGCGTCGTCGACAGCATTCTCTCGAACCACTTCATTCGTCCGGCGCCCACGCGGGATCGGCTCGCGTCGGTGGCCTTGGTGGCGATCGTCATCGGCCTTCTCGGCGCGTTTCTGTCGGTGCCCTTCGCGGCGGCGGCATCGCTTGTCGTGCTGGCCGGGTGGACGTGGCTGGCGGTACACGCGTTCGGCCTGGGCCTGTGGCTGAATCTCGTGCAGCCGCTGTCGGCGGGCGCCGTCGCGCTCTTCTTCGGAACCGCCTACCAGTACTTCGTCGAGGGACGCGAAAAGCGCGGTGTGCAGCGATTATTCGGACGCTATGTCTCGCGCGACGTCTACGCGCAGCTCATGGCGCATCCGGAGCAGGCGGAGCTCGGCGGGCGGCGCCGCGACATGACCGTGCTCTTCTCGGACATTCGCGGATTTACGGCCGTGACCGAGCGCGGCAATCCAGAGGCACTCGTCGGCCAATTGAACGAATACTTCACACGAATGGTGGATATCGTGTTCCGCCACCACGGCACGGTCGACAAGTTCGTCGGCGACATGGTCATGGCGCTGTTCGGCGCGCCGCTCGACGATCCCGACCACGCCGAACACGCGGTCCAGGCGGCCATCGAGATGGTCCGGGAATTGGGCAAATTGAACCGCGGATGGACGGCGCGCGGCATGGCCCAGCTCGACATCGGCGTCGGCGTCAATTCGGGCGACATGATCGCGGGCAACATCGGATCGGCGTCGATCATGAGCTACACCGTGATCGGCGATAATGTGAACCTCGGCTCCCGCCTCGAATCGTTGAACAAGGATTACAAGACCCGCATTATCATGAGCGACGCCACGCGGAGCCGGTTGAAGGGGGATTACCCGGTCCTTCCGCTCGGCGACGTCGTCGTCAAAGGCAAGAGCACGGCCGTTGCGATTTTCGAGCTGCGGGTCCCCACGCCGCTCGTGAGCGAGGAACACGCCCCATGAAGAAAGCAGTCATCGTCGTCGCCGCAGCCCTTCTGGCCAGTCCCGCCTGCGCGCAGGGCCTCGGCGGCTTCCTCAACAAGGCGGCCAACGCGAAGCAGAAGTACGACGAGTGGAACATCACGGACCAGGAAGAGCATCAGATTGGCGCCGACGTGAGCGCGAAGCTCTGCGATCGCTTCGGCGTCGTTCAGGACGAGGGCCTGACGAGATACGTGAGTCTCGTGGGTGCCGTTCTGGCGCAGGCCAGCTCGCGTCCGAACCTGCCGTGGAAGTTCATCGTCCTCGACACCGACGGCGTGAACGCCTTCGCCGCGCCGGGCGGCTACATCCACATTACGCGCGGGCTCCTGGGATTGATCAAGAATGAGGCGCAGCTTGCCGGAGTGCTCGGCCACGAAATCACGCACGTGACCGAGAAGCACACCGTTCATGCGATTCAGCACAGCAAGCTGATTTCGATGGGCGGTGATCAGGTGGCCGGCGGCTCGATGCGAGGCGAGTTCATCACGAAGCTCACACAGAAGTCGTTCGAAGACATCTTCAACGGCCAATTCAGCCAGGCGGACGAGCGCGCGGCCGACGAAGGCGGCGTGCGGCTCGCGAACAAAGTCGGCTACTCGCCGGTGGGGCTTGTGGACGTGCTGAAGGCCCTCGACGCGCGGAACAGCGCCAGCCCCGCCCGGAACGGGTGGTTCGCCTCGCACCCGGCCATCCAGGAACGCATCAGCGCGCTCGAGAAGCAAATCGCGAGCGAGCACCTGGCGTCGAAGGCCACGGTCGAAGCGCGGTACAAGCAGCACGTTACATTCGTGGCGATCCCCACTTCGCAGATTGCGATGGACGTGAATGGCGCCGCGGGGCTCGCCGGCGACGACTCGTCGTCTTCGAAAAAAGACAACGGGAAGACCAGCGGCTCGAATGATCAGCCGAAGAAAAAGGGGCTGATGGGCGGTCTGACGAGCATCACGAGCAGCAAGCAGAATCAGTCGAGCCAGACGGTCGCATCCGCCGGCGCGCGCGGCCTCGGAACGCCCGATCGTGACGCCAAGGGAGGGTCGAACAAGAACCCGCTGAGGATCACGATCACGCCCGCCGAACTCGAGTCGTTCAAGAAGGGCATCGTCGCCTAGCGCCGCTCAGGCCACACTTTCTTGGCCCTACAGAATCTCCATCTGCTCCTGAGCATCGCGGCCATCGCCGCGATGCTCGGGATCATGAGCTTCACGGTCAACCGATACATCAGGCGCAAGCTGCGCCTGTCGATCGTGCTCGCGGCCGCCTATGCGGCGATGCACGCGCTCGCCATGTGGAACGTGCTGCACCTGGCGCCGCAGTCGCTGCAGCAGATCGCCGCGTTTGCGCGTCTTGCGGTCGCCGCCTCGGCGATCAATGCCCTCGTCGTCCTGCTGATCAATCCGCTCCGCGCCGATCGCGTGCCCGATCGGTTCCCCGCGATCCTGCAGGACGCGCTCGTGATTGCGCTCGTGCTGCTCGCCGCGACGTTCCTCAGCGAGCAGCTCCTGACGACGTCCGCGGTCAGCGCCGTCGTGCTCGGCTTTGCGCTGCAGGATACGCTCGGGAACGCGTTCGCGGGCCTGGCGATCCAGAGCGAAAAGCCGTTTCACGTGGGGCACTGGGTCCGCGTCGGCGACTTCGAAGGGCGCGTCAGCGAGGTCACCTGGCGCGCGACGAAACTGCGCACGAAGGCGGGCAATTTCGTCGTCCTGCCGAACAATCTGGTCGCGAAGGAGCCGATCATCAACTACTCGGCGCCGGTGATGCCGTCGCGGCTCGACGTCGAGGTCGGCGGCACCTACCTCGTGCCGCCGAACCAGGCGAAGGCGGCCATCATGGACGCGATGCGCAACTGCGCCATCGTGCTCCCCACGCCCGGGCCGGAGGTGCACATCAAGGCCTTCGAGGGGTCCGCCATCGCCTACCTCGCCCGCTTCTAC
>JBOGIZ010000269.1:0-5435 GCA_050747805.1 Vicinamibacterales bacterium
ACGGGAGATGTTCGCGCAGGATGGCCACGGCCGCGAGAACCTCCAGCGTGGGCACGTCCCCGGCAGCGGCCATCACGAGATCCGGCTCCGCGGCGCGGTCGTTGCTCGCCCACTCCCAGATGCCGATTCCCTCCGTGCAGTGACGGACCGCGCTCTGCATGTCGAGCCATTGCGGCGCCGCGTGCTTCCCGGCCACGACGACGTTGATGTAATTGCGGCTTCGCAGACAGTGATCCATCACGCTCAGGAGGCAGTTGGCGTCCGGCGGCAGGTATACGCGCACGACCTCCGCCTTCTTGTTCACCGCAAGATCGATGAACCCGGGATCCTGATGCGTGAAACCGTTGTGATCCTGACGCCAGACATGGCTCGAGAGCAGATAGTTCAGCGACGCGATTGGGCGGCGCCACGCCAGTCCGCGGCACACCTTGAGCCATTTCGCGTGCTGATTGAACATCGAATCGACGATGTGCGCGAACGCTTCATAGGTGTTGAAGAGGCCATGCCGTCCGGTCAGCAGGTATCCTTCTAGCCAGCCCTCGCACTGGTGTTCGCTCAACATTTCGATCACGCGTCCGCGCCGTGCCAGCCACTGATCGTCAGGAACGATCGCCGCCTCCCACTGGCGCTCGGTCTTTTCAAACACGGCGTCGAGGCGATTCGACACGGTTTCGTCGGGGCCAAACAGCCTGAAGTTGTGCTGATCCTCGTTGGCGGCGATCACATCGCGCAGAAAACGTCCGAGCACGCGCGTGTCTTCCGCGTCGATCTGACCCGGCGCGTCGATCGCGACGGCGTAGTCGCGGAAATTCGGCAGACGCAGCGCGCGCACGAGCACGCCGCCATTGGCGTGCGGGTTGGCGCCCATTCGCCGCGGCCCTTTCGGCGCGATCGCCGCGAGCCCGGGCCGAAGCGCCCCTCCGTCGTCGAACAACTCCTCCGGCCGGTAACTCTTCATCCACGCCTCGAGGATCGCGCGGTGCTCGGGGTTCCCGATCGGATCACTCAGCGGCACCTGGTGCGCGCGAAAGGTGCCTTCGATGCGCTCCCCATCCACGACCTTCGGGCCTGTCCAACCCTTCGGGCTGATCAGCACAATCATCGGCCAGGCGGCGGTCTCGGCCACTCCGCTGTCGCGCGCCTTCCGTTGAATGCCGCGAATATCCGCGACGACGCGATCGAGCGTGTCGGCCATCAGGCGGTGCATCGCCGCGGGCTCGTCCCCCTCGACGTAATGCGGGATCCAGCCGTAGCCGCGAAGCAGTTCGTCGAGCTGCGCGCGGGGAATCCGCGCCAGGACCGTGGGGTTCGCGATCTTGTAGCCGTTCAGATGCAGGATCGGCAGGACGGCCCCGTCGGTGATCGGATTGAGAAACGTGTTCGAATGCCACGAGGTCGCGAGCGGACCTGTCTCCGCTTCGCCGTCGCCGATCACGCACGCGGCGAGAAAGTCGGGAGAGTCGAACACGGCGCCGAACGCATGGCTGAGCGAATACCCCAGCTCCCCGCCCTCATGAATGCTGCCGGGCGTTTCGGGCGCCGCGTGGCTCGGAATGCCGCCGGGAAATGAAAACTGCCGGAACAGGGCCCGCATGCCGTCCGCATCGCGCGTAATTGCGGGATAGACCTCGGTGTACGTGCCCTCGAGATACGTGTTCGCGACGACGGTCGGACCCCCGTGACCCGGTCCCGCGATGTAGATCATGTCGAGGTCGTATTCAACGATGATCCGATTGAGGTGCACGTAAATGAAATTCTGACCTGGCGTGGTGCCCCAATGCCCGAGCAGCCGCGGCTTGATGTGCGCCGGGCGAAGGGGCTCGCGCAGCAGCGGATTGTCGAGCAAATAGATCTGGCCGACGGACAGGTAGTTGGCGGCGCGCCAATACGCGTCCATGCGTGTGAGCAGCTCGTTGTCAGCAGGCATGTCTGTCTACCTCGATCCAAGCGCGCGAGCCGTCGCACGCGCGATCATCATTTCCTCATCGGTGGCCATCACGCGGACGGTGGCGCGGGCGCCGGCCGTCGAGATCACGCCCTCTCCGGCCTCGTTGCGCCCGTCGTCGATCTCGATGCCGAGACACGCCAGCCCCTCGCAGATGCGGGCGCGAATCGAAGCCGCGTGCTCGCCGATGCCACCAGAAAAGACGAGCGTGTCGATCCCGCCGAGTACCGCCGCAAATCCACCGATCGCCTTTCGAACCGAATACGCGTACATGTCGACGGCGAGCCGCGCGGCGGCGTCCTGCGCCGAGCGCTCGAGCAACGATCGCATGTCGCCCGTCGTACCCGATATCCCGAGAAGGCCGGACGCCTTGCTGAGAACGTCCTCGACCTCCACCGCCGACAATCCCGCGGCGCGCGTGAGGTACGTGACCACGCCCGGATCGAGATCGCCGGACCGTGTGCTCATCACCACGCCCCCTATAGGCGTGAACGCCATCGTCGTGTCGACGCTTCGGGCATCGCGAACCGCCGCAAGACTCGATCCGTTTCCGAGATGCGCAAGAATCACGCGTCCGTGGGCAGCATCCGCGCCCGCTACCCTCTGCAGCTCTTCGACCAGGTACGCGTAGGAAAGGCCATGAAACCCGTAGCGGCGGATACCGCGCGCGTCGTAGACCGACGGTATGGGGAGCCGCGCGGCAACTTCCGGCATCGTTCGATGAAAGGCCGTGTCGAAGCAGGCAACCTGCGGAACCGACGGGTAGCGGCGCGCGCAGGATTCGATGAGCGCGATCTCGTCGGGCAGATGATTGGGCGCGAACTCGATCAGCCCGCGGAGGTCCGCAAGAATCCCGGCGTTCACCACGACCGGATCTCGATACGTCGGTCCGCCGTGGACGACGCGATGGCCGATACCTGTCAGCGTGCGGCCATCAAGATGCGCGGAAAGCCTATCGAGCAGCCCCTGCGCTGACTCCTGGCCTGGACCAACCATCTCGCGCACGACCGGACGCACATCGTTGTCGACGTCGAAGAGCGCCGCCTTGACGCTCGACGAACCGCCATTGATGGAGAGGATGAGCCGCTCGTTCATTCGCCGCTGACGCTGACGCGCGTCGTGCGCGCCGTTACCAGTCTAGTGCGAGGCGCGCATCCGGCGATCTGGATTCGTCGTTCGATTCGCCCCGGCGAGCAGCGACTGCACCTCATCGTCAGTCGTCTGCGTGAAGTCGTCATACCACTCGCCGACCGCGCTGAACGCGATCGGCGTTTCGACGCAGACGACGCGATCCGCGATCCGTGCGAGCCGATGGCACGTGTCCGGCGCACCGACGGGGACCGCGACGACGATGCGCGACGGCGCGGATGTGCGCAGCGCCAGAACCGCCGCCTCCATGGTCGATCCGGTGGCGAGCCCATCGTCAACGAGGATCACCGATCGGCCGTAGACCTCCGGTGGCCGCCTGTCGCCTCGAAACAGACGATCGCGCCGATCCAGTTCGAGTCGCTCGCGAACCGCAATCTGCTCGACGAGTGCGGCGGGTATCTGCAGATCGCGAATCAGATCTTCGCTCAACACCCGGACGCCCCCGGCGGCGATCGCGCCCATCGCCAATTCGGGACGGCCGGGAACGCCGAGTTTCCGGACCAGAAAGACGTCGAGCGGTACCTCGAGGCGCGCAGCCACTTCCGCCGCGACCGGAACGCCGCCGCGCGGCAGCGCGAGCACCAGGACATCGGAGTGTCCCGCGTACTCCCTCAGCGCCTCCGCCAACTGTCGTCCTGCATCGATCCGATTTCGAAACCGCTGTTGCATCCGACCGTTTCGTCACGCCTCGCTACGGCCTGCTGCCGCTTCCAAGCGCAAGGATCACGAGGCCATGGGCGTCCTCAGGAATGGGCAGGCTCCCGTCATTATCGGCGTCTCCCTGCGAAAAGGAACGCAATTGAAATACCAGAGAGACTGGCATCGTTGTTGCCTCTATCGCTCGCAGGTGGTGGCACATGCGTCGTCAAGGGACACGAACCGACCGGCGACCCGGAGAAATACCGGTTATCAGCATGAACGAGGACAGCCTGATCTTCGTGATGACCCCGCCTGGGCTGCCGGAGCACGAGCGGCTCGTGATCCGATGTGATGCGGAAGGCCAGATCTGGATATCCATTGAAACGGATCGCGTGATCCGGTGGTAGAGCTTCAGGTCACAGGAATCGGAAAGCCGAACGCGACGTAGACGTATGCGGCCACATTCACGTCGTTTCGCCGCGCAGGTCTGAATAGCCATCGAGCCAGTGCGGCGCGCGCAGGGTCGTCGAACGGCGGAGCTGAACGGATCACCCGAATCCCTGACACGCTGCCGTCCGGACCCACGCGCGCTTCGAGCAGTACGACGCCGCCCTCGCGCGCGCGCGGCGGGAACGGTGGCTGCGGCGTTCCTATTGGATACGGCACATCGGGCGTCGGCGCGGCGACATCGTGCGGCTGTTCGCCAAGCGTGAAGCCGTTCAGCACAGGCGGTCGATACATCGCGGCAAACAGCACCTTTGACGCGGACGTGATGTGCACCGATCGTTCGCGGCCGCCGGGCAACCGCTGCAGCACGTCGTCTTCGGCCGGGCGAAACACCCAATCGCGAGCCACCGAGATTGCGAAATCCGTGAAGGGCGGCGTGGTCCTGAGCGGCGACACGTCGGTCACCGAACCTCCTTCGTCGACGGAGAGTTCGAGGAACGCTTCTCCGCCGCCAACCGCTCGAACCGGCAGATCGGGCGCGGCGCCGGCCCGGTAGCGCGCGGGCACGAACCCCTCCGGTGCCGACAAGCCGACACTCGCCGCGCACGCGACCACGACTGCGACCTTCAGCATCATCTTGAACACCCTCAGCGCGTCCAGCGAACGAACGGATCGAGTCTCAGCGTTGTCTCGACCGTGCGTCCGTCGACGGCAAGGCTGACCTTATAGTCGCCCGGGCGCGCGGGCCGCGCCTGACCTCCCCGGCTGTCGGTCAGCAGATTCCAAGTGGCCACGTTGAGTCCGCGGACGCCGCCGACCTCGATCGTCTTCACGATCCTTCCGCCGGTCTCGGCGATGGTCAGTTTCGCGGCAGCGTCCCTTTCGAGACGGAACGCGATCGTCGCACTGCCCGGCGTCCCTTCAGGCTCCATCTCGTCGGCGATCCGCACGAGCGCTGGATGCGGCACGAACAGCCGAGGACCGGCTGCGTTCGCCGCCGCGGCCCACTGCTGGATCGGCCGCGCGTCGAGGACGAAGACTCCCCGTCCATGCGTGCCGATGACGATCTCATCGTCGCGCGGCTGCACCACGAGATCCTCCACAGGGGTTGTCGGCAGCGTTGCGGAGAGAGAAACCCACGTCGCGCCGCGATCGAGCGACGCGTACACACCCTCATCGGTGCCGACATAGAGCAGGTCCTCGTTGCGCGGGTCCTCGCGCACGACGTTGATCGACTCGGCCGGCAGGTTGGCGG
>JBOGIZ010000270.1:0-2985 GCA_050747805.1 Vicinamibacterales bacterium
CTTCCAAGCCGCGCCCGCGCCGCGTCCCGGTGACGGGCGGGGATCGCGAGCAGCGGGCCCGCGGGCACGGATGCCGACGCGCCCGCGATCGCGCGCACGAGCGCCAGCGCGTTGTCGCGTGTGTGCATCGCGCTGTCGTAGTCGACGGCGACGTCCAGCAACGCGCCGCCGCCGCCGCTCGCAAACCCTGCGGCAATCCTCGCGCCCGAGGCGCGCGCCGCGGCGTTGCTCCGGATATCGGGCTCGAAGTTGATGGCGAGATCGTAGCGGGCGCGGCGCCAGTCGAGCGCTCCGCGAAGAAGGCCGGCGACCCCCACCCCTCCATCCGCGCGCGCGAGCCACGCCGCGTCCAGCGTGAGAATCGCGTCGACCATCGGCAGCGCCGACGCGAGCTCCCGGTTCCAGCTGCCCACGGCGAGATCGATGCGCGCCGCGCGATACGCGGACCGCAGCGCCGCCAGCGCCGGCAGCGTCATCAGCAGATCGCCGATCCGCTCGAGCCGGAGGCAGAGTATGCGCGCGGGCGCCGCGCCGGCGGCCATGCGCCGCCGGAAGAGCGCCGCCGGTGCGAGCAGCGCGTCGGCCGTCCGGACCAGTGCCCGCTCGCGGCGATCGGAGATGATCAGACCGGACATGCGTGGGGCGTCGTCATCTTACCGCGACCCGATCGACCATCACGCCGAGATCGCGGTCGTCCGGACCGCCGATGATCTTCGACGGATTCCAGGTTGAGCTCCCGATGGTCACCCGCACCGGATCGCCCGTCACGCTTGCGCGCGCGACCACGTCAGCGGGAAGCGGAACGGCGTACTCCGCAAATGAGCCGGTCACGCGGAACCGGCCGAGCACATCCGTGCCAATCGAGATCGCCACGTCCGCGGGCGGCGCGGCCGGTGGACGGCCGCCGCTGCTCATCACGAACACGAGTTCCCGATCCGAGGCGTGCAGTCGATCGATCGTGACGAACGACCGCGCGGCGGTCCAGCGGATCGTCCGACCCTCAGTCTGCTCTTTTGCGTGAAAGCGCAGCACGTTCAGATCGTCGTTCACTCCGACATCCAAGGTGAACGGACCCGCATCGGGACGCGGAGGCCCGAACATGTAGATGCTGTAGTCGAACTCCTTCTGGCGCACGAACCGCGGATAGGCGTTGTACGGGGCGTCGTACTCGGGAACCTGGAACCGGTCGCTTGCAATGGGCGTGAGCGACCACCGCGGCGAGAGCAGATCCGTGCCGCCGCCGCCCATGAACAGCACGCGTTGATACCGGGCTCGCGCGTCATTGAGAAATGCGGCGAACGTCGGCTTGTCCGGCGTCGGGCTTGCCAGCACCAGCACGTGCCGCGCGTACACGTAGGCGAGCGGCAGCGCGAGCACGTGCATGTCCGACGCGTTCCGCGACTCGACGATGAGCAAGTCGCCGTCGCCGATGGTGCTCGCCAGATGCTCGAGCTTCGGAATGATGCCCGCATATTCGACGTGATCGAGGATCGGGCGCGCAGAGCGCGCGTACGCCGCCGCCAGCACCGCGAGAAACACCACGCCGACCGGAACCCGAATAAGGCGCGCGATTCGTCCGCGTCCGCGCATGCCCATGAGCGCCGCCGCTGATGCCAGCAGCAGCGTTCCCGGCAGAATCACGGGCAGGAAGCGGCGCGCCATCCAGAAGTGATCCGGAACGATGCGGATCTTGTAGAAGAAAAACAGCGAGAAGCCGGAAAGCGCCGCCATGAAGGCCGGATCGCGCCAGAACCGCGCGCGCGCCACGAGCACGTAGCCGGCCAGCGCCGCGATCAGCGCCGGCAGCGTGGCGTAGAAGGACGCATACGTGCGAAGAGCGTAGGCGTCGTAGTCCGTCAGCTTCCCGCCTGGATGCCGGAGCACGAGCGCGTACACCGCGCACCCGAGCACGACCGCCGTCGCCACAAGCGGCGTCCATCGCACGATGAGGCGCGCGCGCGCCGGTGAACGCACCGCGAGCGCGAATGCCCCGACCACGGCCGCGGCACAAACCGCCAGAGCCGTGTATTGCCACCAGTGGAAGTTCGACAAGAAGATGGCCGGCAGCTCCAGATACGCGCGCATCGGTCCAAGGAGGTACAGGGCGTTCAGGATCGCCGCGGTGAGAAGCACGATCCAGAACGGCCATCGCGCGCGGTGACCCGCGGCGTAGCCGATCGCGAGACCGACGAGTACCGCCGCGACGCCGAGAACCGCGTCGAACCGCAAGAACAGCAGCAGCCCGAGAAGCGCGCCGGCCACAGGGCCAAAGAACCGATCGCCGTCGACGTGCGCGCGCGCATTCGCGAGCAGCGCGGCGAACAACAGCGCCTGCATCACGAGCTCGGCGTTTGGGTACCGCGAAAACCACACCTCCGCGACGTTCAGCGACAGGAGCGCCGCGGCCGACGCAGCCGCCGGCCAGCCGACCAGGCGCCAGCCCGCGAAATACACGGCCAGGACGCCGAGGATCGCCCAGATGCCGACGGCGCCGCGCGCACCCGTCAGCCCGTCAACGCCGTAGCCAATCGCGATCGACGCGGGGTACAAATGCGGAAACTGCCCGACAACGGTGCCTTCATCCGGACTCTGGATAAAAAATCCCATGAAGCGGACGCTGTAATAGGCGGGGTCGCCGTACGCCGGATAAAACAGATCGCGCGCGAACGCGGGCACGCCGAGCAGCGTGCGATCCTGAACGACGAGCGCGCCCCGCTGCGCGATCTGGATGCCTTCATTGACGTAGACGCCCGGATCCTTGCCGCCGATGATGTATTCCGACGGCGGAAAAAAGCGCCACGCGCCCAGCGCCACGAGCCCGAGCGGCACCAGCACCAGCAGGTCCGGACGCCGCGCCGCCGCGCGCAGACCGAGCCGCGCGCGCCAGACGAGGCCAACGGTGCCGCTGAGCAGCAGATCCGCCGCAACCAGCCGCACGAAGCTGTACCGATGCGCCGCCGCGAGCGCCAGCACGATCGTCAGCGA
>JBOGIZ010000271.1:0-3354 GCA_050747805.1 Vicinamibacterales bacterium
TCGCGCCGTTCTCGGTCGCCGTCGTCGTCAGCACGCCGAGCAGGAACGCGCCGAGCATCGGGCCGTAGACGATCGACGCAATCGTCAGCCCGACCGTGAAGACCGATCCCCATCCACGCGCGAGCACCGCGATCGCGATCAGCGCCAGTCCCCACGCCGCGGTCAGCCAGCGCGACAGCCGCAGCAGCCGCGCATCGTCCATGCCGCGGTTGGCGATCGGCTGATAGAAATCGAGCACCGTCGTCGACGCGAGCGAGTTGAGCGATCCGCTCAGGTTCGACATCGCGGCCGCGAAGATCGCCGCGATCACCAGTCCTGCGATCCCGTGCGGCAGGCTGCGAACGATGAAGGCGGGGAAGATCTCGTCGGTGCTGGCCATCGCGGGCAGCGCGTGCGTCGCGTAATACGCGTGGAGCATCATGCCGATCGTCAGGAACAGCGCGAACTGCGCGAAGACGACGAAGCCGCTGAGGATCAGCGCCTTCTGGCTCTCGCGTTTGTTGCGGCACGTCAGCAGCCGCTGCACGAGCAGCTGATCGGTGCCGTGCGACGCCATCGTCAGGAAACAGCCGCCGATCACGCCGGCCCAGAACGTGAACGGCAGCGACAGGTCGACCGACCACGAGATCGCGTGCAGCTTTCCCGAGCGCGCCGCGTCGTCCACGATCGCCGGCCAGCCGCCGGGCACGAGCGTCAGCAGCATGTAGGCGGCCAGCAGCGAACCGCCGATGTAGATCACGAGCTGCACGAGGTCGGTCCAGATCACGGCGGCGATGCCCCCTTCGAACGTGTAGATCAAAGTCAACACGCCGACAATGACGATCGACCAGAGCCAGAGGTGGGGCAGACCGGGCACGCTGGCGCCGAGCACGGCGGCCAGCACGAGCGATGCGGCGAACACGCGCACGCCTTCCGCCAGCGCGCGCATGATCAGGAAGAGCGAGGCGGCGAAGTGCTTGGCGCGCGGACCGAACCGCCGGTGCAGCAGCTCGTAGGCGGTCAGCATCTCGCCCTCGAAGTACGCCGGGATGAACAGCCAGCTCAGGATGAAGCGGGCGACGATGTAACCGGCGACGACCTGCAGGTAGGTGAAGCTGCCGCCGGCTTCGGCGCGCGGGTAGGCGGAATACGCAAGCGCCGGCACGCCGATGAGCGTCAGCGTGCTCGTCTCGGTCGCGACGATCGACACACAGATGACGATCCACGAGGTCGTCCGCGCGCCCTGGAAGTAGTCCTTCACGCTCCGCTGCGAACGGCGAAACCGCATGCCGAACGCGGTGATGCCCGCGAGGTACACCACCAGGACGATGTAGTCGATCGCGGAAAAGCCCATGCCGGCTCAGGGGCCGTACACGCGCATCACGATCTCCACGACCACCAGCGCGACGGCGATCGAGACGGCGAACGCGATGCCCGTCCAGAACATCATGCGCTTGTAGTAGTTGTCCAGAGCCATCCGTGTCGCGCTACTTGCCTTCCGGCATCAGCGTCACGATCGTATCGCGATCGACCGGAAAGTATTTCTTGAACGCGTCCTGGACGCTCTGCGCCGTGAGCGCGTCGATGCGCTCCGCGCGGCGCGCGATGATCGCCGGATCCTGACCAAAGAGCTGGACGGTTTCAAATCGCTGCAGCCAGTACGCATTCTGCTTCAGCTCGGTCTGGTAGCCGTTCAACGCGGCCTGCTTCGCGCGGTTCAGCAGGTCGGCGCTCGGCGGAGTGTCGTGGAACTTGCGCACTTCCTGCATCACGCGATCGATCATGCGGTCGATATTTTCCGGCGCGGCGCCGAATGTCACCTCGACGTGACCGCCGCCCGTCTGCGGCGCCAGCTCGTTGATGCCGACGGAGACCGTGTAGGTCTGCCCGAGATCCTCGCGAAGGATGTCGCGCAGGTCGGTTTCGAGCACGTCGGTCGCGGCGAGTACGCGTTCCTGCTCCATCGGATCGTCGGCTGGAGGCTCGGCATAGAAACTGATCAGGGTCTCGCTCTTCGGCTCCTTCCCCTTCGTGACCGTGGCGTGCTGCATCGTGCCAGGAAAGGCGATCCCGACGTTCTTGAACGTCGCCGTCGGATGGCCTGTCGACGGCAGACTGCCGACATACCGCGCCAGCAGCGGGACGGCCTCGTCCACGCTGAACGATCCGACCATGAAGAACGTGAAGTTCGCGGCGTTCGAAAACTCCTGGTGATAGAAGCCCGACATCTTCGAGCGATCGAGGGCATTCACGTCCGCGACCGTCAGCGGCCGCGCCGTGTAGTTGTTCGACGTGTTGACCGCGCCGACCTTGTCGGCAAATACCGCCTCCGGGTTGTCGAGGCGGTTCGCGATTGACGCCGTGAGCTGCTGCTTCAGGAACGTGAAGGCGTCGGGATCGTCGCCAGGCTCGGTGAACCGCGCATACAGCAGCTGCAGCGCCGTTTCGAGCTGACCCGAGGCGGCCGAGCCATGAAATCCGTCGGTTGACAGCCCTGCGAAGGGCCCGGCGCTCGCGATCTTGCCCGCGAGCAGCTTCTGCAGGTCGACCGCTTTCAAACCGGCGGCGCCCGACAGCGAGACGTAGGCATCGGCGAACGACGCGTCGAAGAAGTCCGCCTGGGGCGCGAGCGACAGTCCGCCCTTCCCCTGCATCGCGAACAGAATCTGATCGTTCTTGAAATCGGTCGGCTTGAGCCACGCCTCGACGCCGTTGGCAAACGTGACGATCGTCAGTCCGATCGGATCGATCGTCTTTTTCGAGACGACCGCCGCCGGCTCGGGCTTGTGCTCGAGGAGCTCGCGATTGAGCGTCGTCTCCGTCCAGGCGGTGACGGGGGCCGCGTCCACCGCAGCAAGCGCCGCCTTCAGCTCGTCGTCGGTCGGCACGTTGGCATCGGGCTTCTGCGGCGACACCGCGAGCACGACGCGATCGTCTTCGGCCAGCAGCGACTGGCCCATCGCCATGATCTCCGCGTCGGTGATGCCTGGAAGGAACTGCTGCGCGAGCCGGTACTCGTAGGCGATGCCCGGGCTGGGCTCGCCTTCAAGGTAGTAATCCAGATACTCCTGCGCGAACGAGCCGCTTTCGGTCTTGTCGCGCTCGGCGAACGCGCGATCGTAGCCCGCCATCATCGACTTGCGCGCGCGATCGATCTCCGCCGGGCTGAAACCAAACTGCCGCGCGCGCTTCGCCTCCACGGCGACCGCCTCGAGCCCGGAGGCGATCTGCGCGCTGCTGGCGACGCTCGCGCCGAGCGAGACCGCGTGCACGCCTTTGCTGAGCGAGCTGTCGCCGATGCCGGCGCCGAGGAACTTCGCGTCGGGCCGGCGCGCCAGCTCGTCGAGGCGATCGTTCAGCATCTGCTCAAAGAAC
>JBOGIZ010000272.1:0-3501 GCA_050747805.1 Vicinamibacterales bacterium
CGCATCGACGGCGCCGAGCAGTACTTCACGCGGGCGATCGACTTTGGCTATTCGTTCAGTCCGCAGGAAGTGATCGACAAGTGGGGGCGTGCGCAGCTAGTCGGCGACTTCGTACGGATGATCCGCACGTTTCGTCCTGACGTGGTGCTCACGATGTACATCCAGGGCCGCGGCGGCGATCGCGCGCACGAAGCGACCACGATCCTGACGACGCAGGCGTACCACGAGGCGGGAGATCCCACGAAGTATCCCGAACAGATCAAAGAAGGCCTGCGCCCATGGCAGCCGAAGAAGCTCTATTACACCGGCGTTGCCGGCGCCGGGCGCGGGGGCAGCCGTGGGGAGATTTCTCCCGCGGATGCGGTCGGACGCCCGGACGCCGTGCCGCCCCTCGCGACATGCCGCGTGGCCACTGGCGCGTATGACGAACTGCTCGGCCGGACCTATGCCCAGATCGGCACCGATGCGCACAGCAATCACAAGTGCCAAGGCACGGGGGGCCTTCCGCCAATTCCAGGCGTGCAGAGCGGCGGCCGCGGAGGGTTTGGCGGCGGCGGTGTGACGACCCTGTATTTGATGGACACCACGATTCCCGGCGAGAAAGGCAAAGAGGAGACGTCGCTCTTCGACGGCATCGACGTCAGTCTCAGGGCGCTGGCGAAGTTCGCCGGCAGTAATCCTCCGGCCGCGCTGACCGACGGCCTGTCCGCAATCGTCGCGCAGGCGGAACGAGCGCAGAAGGCATTTGCCTCCGGCGACGACGCGGGAACGGCGCAGCCGATCGAGGCAGGTCTGGCTGCCGTGCGCGAGCTGCGCGCGCAGCTCGGCTCGATGGGCCTGTCCAACGAAGCACAGTACGAGGTCGATTTCCGCCTGAAGCAGAAGGAGCGCGACTATGAAGACGCGGTGCTCGCGGCGCACGGCCTGACATTCGACGCGATCGCCGACGACGGCCGGATCGTCCGCGGCCAGCCCGTGCATCTGTCGATCGTCGCGAACAATCGTGGTCCGAGCGACGTGCAGGTCACCGCTGTCGACACCGCCGGTTTCGCGGGCCCGGTGGCGTGCACCGCCGGACCGGCGAAAAAGGACGCGTTCTATTCCTGCAGCGCGGAAGCTCAGGTACCGGCGGACGCGACGCTCACCGAGCCGTACTTCCACGACGATTACTGGAAGCATCCGGAGCATCTCGCGCGCGACGACTACGATTCCGGCGTGCCCTTCGGCGCGGCGTTCGCGCCGTCGCCGTTTCACGTCACGTATCACATCCACGCCGGTGCGGCGGACGTCACCGAGGACGTGCCCGTGCAGTACCGCTATGTCGAAAACATTTATCTCGGCGACAAGCGCATGGAGCTCAACGTCGTCCCGGCGTTCTCGGTGACGATCACGCCGCCCCTCGCCGTGATTCCCGCCGGCCGCGCCGCCGGCGCCGCGCCGAAGGCGGCCGACCGCGAACTGTTCGTCACCGTCACAAATGGAACCAAGGGATCCGCGAAGGCGACGGTGAAGTTGCAGGTGCCCTCGGGCTGGAGTGTCGCCCCCGCATCCGCGCCGCTCGCGTTCACGCACGAGGACGAGTCGCTCTCGACGCGCTTCCGTGTCACCGCGCCCGCTTCGGTGACGTTCGGCGCGTATCCGCTCAGGGCGATCGTGACCTCGAGCGCGACCGGCAGCGAGACGTTCAGCGAGGGCTATCAGCCGATCGAGTATCCGCACGTCGAATACCGGCAGGTGATCAAGCCCGCGGAAATCGCGATGAAGGTCATCGACGTCAAGACCGTTCCCGGCCTGAGCGTCGGCTACATCGTCGGCGTGGGCGATCAGGTGCCGCCGGCAATCGAGCAGCTTGGCGCGAAGGTGACCTTCATCACCAGCGACGAGCTGGCGTGGGGCAACCTGTCGAAGTACGACGTCATCGTGACGGGCGTCCGCGCATACGAGCGCCGCGACGATCTGCGCGCGTACAATCGGCGTCTGCTCGACTACGTCGAGCGCGGCGGGACGATGATCGTGCAGTACAACAAGATGGAGTTCAATCAGCAGCAGTACGGGCCGTGGCCGGCGCGCGTGACCAGCAACCGCGTGACCGACGAGAACGCGCCGGTGACGGAGCTGAAGCCCGAGGACCCCCTGTTCAACCGCCCGAACAGAATCGGGGCTCCCACGTGGCAGGGCTTGGTCCAGGAGCGCGGCCTGTACTTCCTCGGCGACGACAAGGACCCGCGCTACACCGATCTGACATCGATGGTCGATTCGTTCCCCGACAACCCAGGCGTGAAGCTCGGATCGCTGGTCGAGGCGAAATACGGCAAGGGCCGCTGGATCTACGTTGGGCTGGGCCTCTGGCGTCAGCTGCCCGCCGGAACCGACGGCGCGTATCAGCTGCTCGCGAATCTGATCAGCCTCGGCCGAACGCCGTCGGCGCCGGTCGCGGTGAGATAAAAGGGTCATCGGCCGGACGGGTTTAGGCATTCGATGACGTTCTCGCCCGATTACGTTCGCCTCGTGCTCAATGAGAATTTCGAAGACGCGAAGGCGCAGTTCATCGCACCGCTGCTCGCGATTCACTATGCGCATCTCGTGATGCTCGCGGATCGCCGCATTCTCGCGCGGGACGTCGCGCGCGCAATTCGCGGCGGGCTCGACTCGATCGCGCCAGACGCGCTGAGGCAGGTGCGGTACGACGGCACGTACGAGGATCTCTTCGGCTACGTCGACCGGCTGCTGGTGTCGGCGTGTGGCGAGGAGGCCGCGGGGCGGCTGCACATGGCGCGCTCGCGCAACGACATCGACATGACGATGTACCGGATGCGTCAGCGTGAGATGATTCTGACGATTACGAACGCCGTGCTGGCGCTGCGGCGCGTGCTGCTGGCGCAGGCGGCGCGCCACCGCGAGACGATCTTCGCCGCCCACACGCATACGCAGCCTGCCCAGCCGTCCACGATCGCGCACTACCTGCTGGCGGTCGTCGAACAGCTTGAGCGCGACACGGTTCGGCTCCGCGCGGCGTATGCGACGACGAACAGGAATCCGCTCGGCGCGTGCGCGATCACGGGCACTGGATTTCCGATCGATCGCCATCGGACGACCGAGCTGCTCGGCTTCGACGAGCCGACCGTCAACACCTACGGCAGCATCGCGACGGTCGATTATCTGCTCGAGAGCGTCGGCGCCGCGGCCGTGATGCTTGCTGGACTCGGACGCGTCGTACAGGACCTACTGCTCTGGTGCACCAGCGAGTTCGGCTATCTGCGGCTCGCGGACGGGTACGTGCAGTGCAGCAGTATCATGCCGCAGAAGCGCAACCCGGTCGCGCTCGAGCATGCGCGCTCGATCGTGAGCAAGGCTCTCGGCCAGGCCATCGCTATCGTCACCACCGTCCACAACACGCCGTTCGGCGACATCGTCGATACGGAGGACGATCTGCAGCCGCTCGTCGCGTCGATGTTCCGCGATGCGCAGCGTGCGGTGGCGCTGCTCGCCGCGTCGATGCGC
>JBOGIZ010000273.1:0-6110 GCA_050747805.1 Vicinamibacterales bacterium
GCCCCGGCCACCGAAGCCGCCCCGACCACCGCCGCCGGCCGTCAGCACCGGCCCGTTCTTCATGAGCACGGCGAGCGCCTTCTGGTCGTAGCCGTACAGGATCGGACTCGTCGTGTCGCCCAGGAGCGTCTTGATCACCGACCCGGGCATGAAGAGGCCGTCGGTGTCGGCGATCGAGACATCGGGCGCAACGTGATACTCGACGAAGGTCTGGGTGGTCGCACCCTCGGTGATGAGCACGCCGCCCTGCTCGACGAAGTTCTCGATCTCCTGCAAGCCGTCGCGGCCGAGGCCGCCCCGTCGATCCGGCGTCGAGTCCGGCGTCCCGACGCTCGGCGTCACGTCGCTCTTCTCGTACGGCTCGGGCGAGCCACCCTGGGGCGCGCCGCCGCCGTCAATCTGCACGGGCCCGCTCGGATAGAGAATGACGTCAAACCGATCGCGCAGATGCCCTTTCCGCACCTCGTTGTCGCCGAAGTACGTGTAAGGAATCTTGTACATGTCGAGGCCGAGCCGCACCCAGCCCTCATCCTGCGTGCTCTGCCAGCTGTGGATATAGCCGATGCGCGGCACATCGAGGTCGTGCATCGGGACGCGCGGCGGCGCGTCGGCCGCCCACGCCTGAAGCCCCAGCGCTTTGATCGAAGGTTCGAGCGCGGCGCGATTCGCGTTGGGCACGATGAAGGCGCCCGCGACGAAGTGGTGCCCGCCGAGGTCGAACGCCTGCTCGGCCGCCGACATCTTCACGTTCGCGTTCTCGAACCGCCACGTCATCAGCTCGTTGTCCGTCGTGTTGTCGACAACGAGCGTGCTGCCCGTGCCGGTAATCGATCCTGCGAACGACGCCGAGCCTTTCACGAGCGTCATCGGCTGGTCGAGGATCGACTTGTCGTCGACGCGCTCGGCCGTGATGTTGTGCAGGAGCGGGATGCTCCAGCCCGTGTCGTCATACGGCCGCGGGTTGTCGGGCGGATACCACTGCACCCCGAGATACATCTCGACGATGCCGCGATAGGGCTGGTCCATGCGAGCGATGTAGTCGCCCGGTTCGACCTGCACGTTGCCGACTTTGAACGCCGATGAGGCCTGATCGATCTCGGCACCCTCTCGCAGCACCACGTTCACGAGCGCCGCGACGTCAGCCCGCTTGTGCTGCTTCGCCGGGATGACGTAGGCGTAAGGCGCTTCGGTCTTTCCGAGCGCGATCTGATGCTTCATCTTCGTGTAGTAGTCG
The DNA here is from genome assembly GCA_050747805.1 of Vicinamibacterales bacterium. Classification (GTDB taxonomy): domain Bacteria; phylum Acidobacteriota; class Vicinamibacteria; order Vicinamibacterales; family 2-12-FULL-66-21; genus JAICSD01. The sequence goes on from JBOGIZ010000273.1 coordinate 1,235, forward strand.
TCGAGGAACATCTCCTTCTGCTGCGCGACGGTGTGCAGCGTGATGAGCAGCGCCGACTCCTGCATGTTCACGTTCGATCGCGACGTCCACTTCACATCGCCAGGATCCGGGTTCGGCCGGTACCATTCGCGGCTCATCGCCGGCGGTGTGGACACCTGGCCGTTGCCGTAGCTCTGCGTCTCGTAGAAGCGGCCGATCGCGTTGTGGCTGACGCCAATCCAGAACAGATAGTTCGGCACCCAGCCGTCGTAATAGTTGTACGTCCACACGCCCGGCACGCCGCGCTTGGTCATCTCGAGGATCTCGTTCTGCGCGAGCCACCACCACTCGTTCACCTGCATCGGATCGACGATCGGGTTGTACGGGCCGGTGCCGGTCGACGTGTAGAGCAGGTTGACCGACTCGTGCAGGTCGTGCAGCACCGTCGGGTGCATGTCGAGGAACGCCGAGAGCACGTTCTGAGAGAGTTTCAGGCCCTTGCCGATGCCGTCGCGGTTGTTGTCGTGCTGGACGTACTTGCCCCAGTAGACCATCGAGGGCTGCGTCTTGCCCGCGCGCTGGGCCCGCTGGTTGTCGACCTCGCGGTCGTGGCCGTCGACCTCGGTTGTAGGCGTGATGACCGTGATGACGTTGTGGCGGATCTCCTCGACGAACGGCGTCTCCTCGATCGCCAGTCTGTAGGCCAGCTCCATCGACATCTCGACGCTGCCAGGCTCCGGCGAGTGAATGCTGCCGGTGATCCAGTAGATCACCTTGCCGTCGGCGATGAGCTGTTTTTCCTGCGCGTCGGACGTCTTGCGCGGATCGGTGAGCTGCGCCGTGATGTCCTTGTAGTGCTGCAGGTTCTTGATGGTCGCCTCGTCGGACACGGCGCACGCGCGCGTGTCGCGGCCTTCTTCCGTTTTGCCGATCGACCAGCACGACACGCGCGGCGAGGCCGCGGCCAGCATGTCGAGATAGCGGTAGACGTCCTTGCTGTACGTGAGGTTGCCCTTCTCACCGGGAATGTAGCCGAGCACCTTCAAGGGCGACGGCACCTTCGAATCAGCCGGCAGCGGAATGTGGTCGACCAGCTCGGTCAGAATCCGCTTGTCTGGAGTTCCGTCGATAATGCGCTTGGTGTAGTCCTGATCGATCGGCTGCGCCCTGGCGGTCGCGGCTTTCGCGGTCCGCTGCTGTGGCGTCTCCGGGCGCGCGGCGAATGTCGTCGCCCCGAGCGCCAGCGCGATGGCCACACCCATCAGGCCTGCCGCGGTTTGCGTCCGCCGTCTTGCGTTCGGTCCCATCGTCATGTCCACATGTCCTCCGGCTCAGCCGTGTCGAGCACTCGGACTATAGGCGACGCGGCCGAAAGGTGCAATGGACTGGAGGTTGGAGGTTGGAGGCTGGAGGCTGGAGGCTGGAAACTCTTTAACGATGGATCAGGCCACAGCGCGCGACAATGCCAATTGGAATCTGGGCGCGCGCCTCCACTCGAAGACCTGCGTGTTTGCCCGCCCACCAGTCGAACCCACCGCCGCCATCCAACGTGCTCTGTCCCTCCACGTTTGCGGGGACAAAGACGCTCAGTCCGCCGGCGACGAAGGGTCGGAGGCGCTCGCTCGTAAATCGAAGCGGATAGTACGAAGCCTTGAAGGAGAAGCCGACCAGATTCTGCGCCGGCGACGTGCTGGTGCCGACGCCAAACTGACTCGTGAAGGTTGTCGTTCGTTTGGGCACGTACACGTCGGACATTTCGCCGCCGAGCGCTAAAGGCCCGAACCGCTTCTCGACGCCGCCACCGACCGCCACTCCGGTCGGATTGTCGGGAAGGTCTGTAAACGCCGGACCGGCCGAGAGAGAGCTGACGATCGTCTGCCCGTGAGCGGCGCTGGTCTGTGCCAGCGCCAGCACGAGCAACGCCAAGGCCGTGCCTCCAAAACAGCGAGTTCGACGTCGCATTGGCATCCGCTGGCCATAATGAATCGCCATTAGCGCCTCCGAGACTGAAGGCGCAAGACACCCACAGAGTGGCTCATCAGGCGCAATGCTTTGAGCGTCCGAGGCGGCGGTCGTTCAGCGCGAGCCCGCCGCAGCTCGTCGGGCACCTGCCGACGGGCATCCTCCCGATCTCCCCGCTGCCCGACGTCCAGCGCCTGCTGGTCGCTCGAACAACGTCGGTCTGTCGATGGTCGTCGGCCAGCACTGGCAAGCGGCGCTGCAGGGACAGTAGGCGGGGGTGCCCTTACAGGTCCGCGGCGCGCAGGCGCTGGCGGAACCAGATGGTCAGCGCTTCAACGGCGATCCTGCCCTCGGCGACGGCGAGGGTGGCCTCGACCAGCTCCCCCGGCGTCGACGAGAACGTCTGGCCGTTGAGCGCCGCGAATAGCAGGGCCGCGTGGGCCGCCACTCGCTTGTTGCCGTCGATAAACGGAGGATTGAGCGCCAGCGAGTGCATCAGCGCGGCGGCCTTCGCGGCGAGGTCCGGGTACAGATCCTCGCCGCCGAACGTCATGGCGGGACGCGCCAAAGCGGCCTCCAGGGCGCCGCGATCGCGCAGGCCAGTCGCGCCGCCGTAGCGCCTGATCTGCTCGGCCTGCAGGGCGAGCACCTGGTCGACAGAGAGATAGCCGATCACTTGGCGAGCTCGCGGAACGCCGCGTCATACTCGGCCAGAATCTTGCGGGATTGCTCCGCGAACCGCTTGGTGACTTTACCGCCCTCGAGGTAGCGCACGCCCGTGCGCACGACGACTGCCCCAGTTTGCGGGTGCACGGACACGTCCACCTCGTCGCCCGCATGGAGCTTGAACAGGTCGACAATCTCTTTCGGCAGGGTGACGGCAAGCGACGATCCGGTCTTGACGATCTTGCGGGTCATATACGTATTCTATCAGTATTTCACGCGGGACTACGGCCTACGACCGAGTCCGCACGTGGCCAACGACACCAACGATCTGCGTCATGCTGTCGTTTGGATTGAGCCGCCCGGCCCAACACCGCGCCATCTGGCTTCATCGCGCGCGCGAACGCTTGGGACACGATCGCGACTCGTGGACCGGTGTTCTTGCCGCCCGAATCGAAGACACGGCCCCGATGAGCGGAATCCGCATCAGCGAAAAGTATTCTCAGGCACAGGCAGCCAAAGAACGCGGCTTGCCGGTCTGAGAGTCATCAGCGTCCGCGTGGACGCGCGCCAGGCGGGTCGGCACGTGTGCCCGCCTTCGCGGCGAGTGACAGGTGAGCGGAGAAGTGGCAGCGACAACGGGCGATCACAACCGAGGCAGCAGACGGCTCGCGGCGAGGCGCTTGAGCGTCTCGGCTCCGTCCCATCGTCATGTCCACTTGTCCTCCGGCTCAGCCGTGTCGAGCACGCGGCCTATAGGGTACGGCGCCGAAGGGCGCAATGGACGCGAGCGCGTCCGCTCATGCCGTGCGCTGCGAGAGCAGCGCGGCGAAGAACGGGTTCAGCATGCGGCCGCCTGGATCGACCGACCTCACCCAATCGGAGAACTCAAACCAGCGTTCCCCGTAGGCCGCCTCGACGTGCTTGCGCTCGACGAACGGGCTTTGATTGAGGAGCGGAAGACCCTGACGCTCGTACGCGAAGTCGTTGAAGCGCCGGAGGAACTCGTGCCACGCCGTGTCGTCGGTGCTGCAATGAAGCGGATCGATCGAGACAATCTCTTGATCAAAGCTGTACGACAGCAGCGAATGCGTATCGCGATGGATGTAGTACGCCCCGGTCGGCATATTGCAGCGAAAACCAGTCGCTTCGTAATGCCGATCGGCAAAGTCCAGATACGCCCGCAGCGTCTCGAGCCACTGCGCGCGCGGGAAGGCCCAGAACGTGAACGCGTAACGCGCCGAAGGCGACGTGTTGCGATAGTCGATGATCTTGTCGGGCGCCAACAGAGTGATGCCGCCGCACAGGTGGAGGCCGGAATAGAGCAGCTTCGCAATGTCGAACACGCCGCGGTGCGCCGCCTCGCGCAGTGTCTGATGCGTCAGGAACTGATCCACCAGATGGCCGATGTGCGCGGCACCGTGGTTCCACAGGCGATGGCGCGCAGCCGCATGGAGGGAGTTGAGAACACCGGGCGCGTCAATTCTCTCGCGCGATTGGAACACGCATGTCCGTCCCACGGTCCAGCAGACGAGGCCTTCGCTCGAATCAAGCAGATGATCGACCTCGCCCGCGGTCAGCTCGGCGACCGGACGCGGGAGATACGAGAAATGCAGGGCCTCGATCGGTTTGATCCGAAAGCTGACTTCATAGATAACCCCAGCCAGACCGTAACTTGCGCGCATCTTGCGTAAGAGTTCCGGATCCGTGTCTTCCGAGGCTTCCGCAAGGTCGCCGCTGGGAGTCACCCATTTGAGACGCGTGAGATAGGAATTGACCTGACCGAATTCGACGCCGTCGAGCGCATCCTTGGTGTGACAGCATGCCGCTGATCCCAGCGTCATGTTGCCAATCTCGACATTCGTCATGAATTGCAGATCGTGCGCGCGCAAAGCCTTGGACGCGTCGATGAACTGCAGGCCTGCCTGGGCGGTGACCGTGTGGCTCGCGCCATCGATCTCGACCACGCGATGCATGCCGGACATGTTGATGATCGTCCCGTCCGTCGAGGCGCAAGGGGTGAGCGAGTGATAGCTGCCCATGGCGCGAACCGGTCCAGGATAGGTGTGCGGATCGCGTAAGACCGCCTGGATTTCTTCGACCGATTGCGGTGACACGAGCTGCGCCGGCGTCGTGACGATCGTGCCGTCATAATTGACGATCCTGTTGGCCATGGTGCGGCGGATTGTACCCCGGGCGCGCTCGTCAGTCCGCGTTGGGGGCAGACCGATCCATCTTCCCCGGCCGGCGCCGCGCGCCGGTTACAGGACGC
>JBOGIZ010000274.1:0-5620 GCA_050747805.1 Vicinamibacterales bacterium
CCTCCGCTCCGGTGGCGCTCTCGCGTGCGCTCGCGCGCTCATTCTCGTCGGCCGCCTAACCTCCTCACAGGTACTCGTTCAGCACATCGATCGTCTCGGCGTGATTCTTCGCCGCCGCCCGCGCCAGCGGCGTCATGTCTTCGTTGTCCACGGCTAACGGATCGGCGCCGCGCGCGAGCAGCGCCGTGACGGCCGGCGTCAGGCCGTTTTCCGCGGCGATGTGAAGCGGCGTCTGCGTGCCGGCGTCGGCAACGGACACCTCGGCGCCGCGCGCGGTGAGCAGCAGCGCGATGTCGCCGTGGCGGCCGGCGAGGGCGGCGTGCAGGGGCGTATTGCGCAGGCTGTTGTGCGACAGCGGCGACACCGCGGCGCCGCCGTCGAGCAGCGCGGTCGCGGCGGCGAGACGCCCAAAGAACGCCGCGAGATGGAGCGCGGTCCAGCCGTCGTACGAATAGCCATTGATGAAGCCGGGCGCGCCTGACGCAAGCGCGCGCCGCAGCGCATCGACGCGGTCCGTCGCGGCGGCGGCGAACAGATCCAGCGGGGCGCCTCGTTCGAGAAGGGCCTCCACAACGGCGCCGTGGCCGCGATAGAGCGCCGACATCAGCGGCGTCTCGCCGTTGGCGAGACGCTCGTTCAAGAGACGCGGATCCGACTCGGTCAGGGCCGCGACGCGGCCGGCATCGCCGGCCTTGCACGCGTCCACGAGATCGTCAATGGCGCTCATGGGCTCCTCCTGTGCGCAACATGGCTCCAGTCGGCGCACATCAAGGTGTTATAGTAATCGCGCTACCCACGCGCGCGGGAGATGTTGATGAACAGACAGGCCGTACGCCTGACATTGCTGACAGTGGCTCTGGCGGCGATCGCGGCAGCGGCGTGGATGACGCGAACTCTCGGGAGCGAACTGACGGCAAACGACAACGCCGCGCGCGCGTTCGCCGCCGGCGGTGCCGCGGCCTCCGCGGACATCATCAATCTCAGAGCGGCGCAGCAGTCATATGTTGCCGCCGGCCAGGGCGACGCGTTCTGGGCGTCGCGGGTCACCGCCATCGAATCCGACCTGAGCGCACGGTTGAGCGCGCTCAGAAACGCCGCGACGGCCTCCGCCTCGCTGCCGGCCCTCGACGAGGCCGCGGCCGATCTTCAGAATTTCACGCAGGTCGATCGCCGCGCGCGCGACGATGTCCACGCGGGTCAGGCCTCGACGGCGTCTGACTTGATTTATTCCGACGGTTTCGATCAAACAGAGAAAGCCCGCGGTGCCGTCGAGCAAGCGGTCGCCGCGGAACTCGCGGCCGACGATGCAGCGGGCGCCGAGGTGCGGCAGCGCATCGCGACCGGCGGCGCGGCGGCCGCGGCGATCACGCTCCTCGTGGCCGTGGCGTTGACGCCCTTGCCTGGACGCCGGCGTCACAAACTGGAGCAGGCGGCCGCCGAGCCGCGCGTTCCCGCGGCATCACCCACGCAAACGCCAGGTCTTCAGGATTTGCCGATCGAGCGGCCTGCTGCCGAGCCTCCGCCTCCCGCGGCGCCAGCCGAGAACCTGCCAAGTCTCGCGGCACTATGCACCGATCTCGCCCGCGTCTCAGACACGGGCGCGGTGCGGACGCTCCTCGGCCGGGCCGCCGCGGCGCTGAACGCAACTGGACTCGTGGTCTGGATCGCCGACCCTGACGGGCACGAGCTCTTTCCGATGCTCGTCCACGGGTACCCGCCGCAAATCGCCACGCGGCTCGGCACCATCGGGCGCGACGCCGACAACCTCACGGGCGCGGCCTTCCGAACGGGTCTTCTGCAGACCGTCAAGGCGACGTCTGCCTCGATTGGCGCGGTGGCCGCTCCGCTCACCGGGGCCAAGGGCGTCGTCGGCGTGCTCGCGGTCGAGTTGAAAGACAATGGCGAGCAGCGCGACGATCGTCGCGCGGCGGTGGCGATCGTCGCCGCGCAAATCGCGACGCTCGTCGGACCACCGTCCGCGCGCCCCAAAGCCGAAGCCGCCGGCTGATTCCAGTTTTGTCCGAAGGGCTTCGCCCCTCGGACTCCCCCTACACGCGTCCTCGCGCGCCGCTTCGCCGGCTCGCTCCGGCCGCGTGGCTCACTCGCACCGGTCGCTCGCGCTGTAATTTATGAGATCGTTTCTAGTCAGCCGGTCGTCCGGTACCTCGTGCGGTCGGCCCGCCGGGCGATCTTCCCCTTCAACGTCTGAGGCTTTCGATCTCGCACGACGTCGAGTGTGAAGGCATCGCCGGCCTGCGCGCGCGCGAGGGCGCGCGCAACATCAGAGGCCGTGTCGACGCGGTCGCCGTTGACGGCGGTGATGACGTCGCCCGCCTTGAGACCGGCCTTCGCCGCATCGGAGTCGCTGCTGACCGATCGCACGAGCACGCCCGACTTCACGGCGAAGTAATCGGCGAGCTGGTCGTCCAGCTGTTCGGTGCTGATCCCGAAAGATGGTCGCGACTGGCGCGGCTCGAAGCTGAACGGAACCGGCGGCGGTGCGGGCGTCGGGGCGGCGCGCGGCGCGATGGGCGCCGGCGGCGGCGCCGGGACGGTCCACCGTTCCGGCGCGGCCAGGAGCCTCAAGCCGAAATCGCTCGGCCCCTCGACGGGCCTCACATCCATCGTCACGCGCCCGCCCCCGCGGGTCACGACCATGGCGACCTGACGATCGGGAACGCTTTCGCGAACCACTCGGGTGAACTGTCGAGCGCTGCGCACACGCTCGCCGTCGAATTCGACGATCCGATCGCCGGACTTCACCCCGGCCTTCTCCGCAGGGCTGTCGCGCTGCACCTCGTCAACCACCACGCCTTCCGTGCGGGCCGCATCCTCGGTGTCGGCATCGTGCACGGTCACCCCGATTTGCGACGTTTCGTCGGACGCGGCCAGAAGAGTCCTGGCCCGCGTCTGGGCATGAAGGTTCGCGCCGAACGCCGCCATGCCCGCTGTCAGCGCTCCTGCGAGCGCTACGGATGTCCACAGTTTCATCGCTGCCTCCCGAATGACTCGGAAAGTCAGACGCAGGCTCGCACTGGAAGGTTGTGCGGGCGTCCTGCCCGAAGGTCACGCGTCCCCTTGAACGGACGCAGATCGAAGCGGAATCGGCGGGATTTCGCGCAAATGCCCGGGCATAGCTTTTGATGGCGAGGAGAACGGCCGCGCGAGGTCAACGGGATGCGTTAACTCAGGCAGGCGCTGGCATCGCACGCATTCCGTCGCAATTCAGGCGACTTCGCGCGGCACAGTTCAATTGGTGAATTGGTGAGTTCGTGATCTGGTGAATTCGCTTGCGCGGCCTACCGGCCGCGCTTCAAAGGGCGCGCGGTCGCGCGCCCATGCTAATTCACGAGATCACCAATTCACCGATTCACCAATTGAATCCGCCAATTCACCAATTCACGAATTAATTCTGACCGCGACCGCGGTCATATCATCATTGGGGGACGCGCCGTCCCGAAACGTTTCGACCGCGCCAAAGATCGCGGCGACCACCTTGGCCGGCGGCAGATCGCGGGCCTGTGTGACCACGTCGATCAGGCGCGAGCCCGTGAACTCCTCGCCATCGCCGTTGGTCGCCTCGAACACGCCGTCGCTGCAGAACACGAACAGATCGCCCGGATGCAGCGCGAATGTCAGTTCGTCGTAGGTCGATCCCTGAAACGCGCCCAGCGGCACGCCGGGCAGCTCGATTTGCGCGACGCCCTCCGCCGAGGCCCTGATGGGATAGGGCAGACCTGAATTGGCGAGCGTCACGCTGCGCCGCTTCAAATCGAAAATCGCGTAGCACAGCGTGCAGTAGTACTCTTCGAGCTGCCGCTGATAGAGGATCGTGTTGACCGACGAGAGTACGCTCGCGGGCATCGAGCGCTCGGGCAGGTAGCGGCGGCGGAACGTACGGCCGCGCACGAGCTCGGCGGCAAACACGCTGTACAACGCGGCCGGCACGCCCTTGCCCGAGACGTCGCCAACGGCAACCACCAGCGTGTTGCTCTCGGGCGTGAGGAAGTCGTGAAAATCGCCGCCGAGTTCGCGCGCGGGCGCGAAGCTTGCCGCGACGTCCACGCCTTTCATCCGTTTGGGCAGCTCCGTCGGCAGCAGCGCCGTCTGCACCCGCTGGGCGAAATGCAGCTCCTTTTCGAGCCGCACCTCATTTGCGTGCACCGTTTCGTACAACCGCGCGTTTTCGATGGCGACCGCGGACTGGCTGGCGAGCAGCGTCAGGATCTCCACGTCCCGTTTGGTGAAGGCGTCGAGCTCCGGGCTCTCGAGATCGATCACGCCGATGCACCGATCCTTCAGAAGCATCGGAATCGCGAGTTCCGATCGCACATCCGCGACGATGTTGATGTAGCGCGGATCGCGGGAGACATCGGACACGAGTACCGGCTCCTTGTGCAGCGCGGCGTAGCCGACGAGGCCCTCGCCGAGCGCAACGCGCGGCACTTCCACTTTCTCGCCGTACTGCACGGCGAACTTCATCTCGAGATCGCCCCGATCGTCGTGGACGAGCAGGATGCCGAACGTGCGGTAGTCGATCACGCGGCGCGTCAGCTGCGCGATGCGCGCGAACAGCTCGTCCAGATCGAGGATCGCGGCCACTTCGCGTCCGATCTCCGCGAGCGTCTCGAACGCCTCGGCGTCTGTACGGCTGACTTCGTACAACCGGGCGTTGACGATCGCGACGGCGACGTGCGACGCGAACTGACGCAGCAGCGCCGCGTCGGCGGCGCTGAACTGGCCGCCTTCGTGACTGAGCACGTTGAGAGCGCCGAGCGCCTGGTTCTTGTGCAGCAGCGGCACCACGAGCTCCGACGCCATCCCGGGGACGACGGGCACGTACCGCCCGTCGTGCGAGACGTCGTTGACGACAATCGGCGTGTGGGACGCCATGGCGGCGCCGACGAGTCCCTCGCCGATCTTCAGGCGGCGCTGGTGCGCCCCGTCGGGATATCCGACCGAATACGCGATGCGGAGTTCGCCGCGGCGCTCGTCGGGCAGGTAGACGGCGAGCGCGTCGAACCGGATGATCCGACCGATCAGGATCGGAATCTGCGCGAGCAGCTCGTCGAGATCGAGGACGGCCGTGACGCGGCGCCCGAGGTCGAAAAGCGTCGTGAGCATGTCCTGCTCGCGCACGGCAGCCGAAGCGGCAAGCGATAGATCCTCGGGCATTTAGGCGTTCTCCCGGATTATACTGGCAGCTTCATGGAGCCGCTGAAGCTGCCGCTCGAGTACTCGGCGATCGAGCGCATCCTTCCGCACCGCTATCCCTTCCTGCTGGTCGATCGCATCTCCGAATTCGAACCCGACAAGCGGATCGTCGGGATCAAGAACGTGACGGCGAACGAGCGGTATCTGTCGCGCCGTGCCGGCGAAGCGCCCGTCCTGCCGCCGACGATCCTCACGGAGGCCGTCGCGCAGGTCGGCGCGATCATGATCCTCGCGAAGCCGGAGAATCGCGAGCGGCTGATTTTCTTCATGGGCATCGAACGCGTCCGCTACCGCCGCCAGGTTCATCCCGGCGACGTCGTCGTGATCGAAGCCGTCGTGCGGCGGCTGCGCAGCCGCATGGGCGTGCTGCACGGCGTCGCGCGCGTAGACGGCCACACGGCCGTCG
>JBOGIZ010000275.1:0-7455 GCA_050747805.1 Vicinamibacterales bacterium
GGCACCATCGCGCCGGTCAGGACGATCGTCTTGTTCGCGAGCCCCGCCGTTCCAATCGCGCGCGCCGTGTCGACCATCGTGTCGGTCCCGTGCGTGATCACGATCGCGCGCTCGCTGCACGATCGGCATCGCTCCACGATTGCGGCGCGCCCCTCGTCGGTCATATCCAGACTGTCGATCATCATGACCGTCTCGACCGCGAGGTCGAGCCGCGCCCGGCCGAGCCGCAGCATCTCGGGCACGTGCGTGTCCCGAAAAAAGAGGCGCCCCGTGAGCTCGTCGTACTCCTTGTCGAACGTCCCGCCGGTGACGAGGATGCGGATGCTCATGTGTCAATGTCCCAACGGCCAATTCCCAACAGTCCAAAATGAGCGGATCGAATCACACGACCCGATTCCAGCGCCTTGTGTTGGGAGTTGGCTGTTGGCGGGTGACACGTTCACCTTATCTGACTGGCGCGAAAGAGATCGTCGGCCGACGACAGGACGATGCGGCGCAGGCGCTCTGGATAATCCGGCGGCAGTTTCGCGAGGAAGGACCGGACGATGGCGGCGGCCTGGGGCGATTGATAGCCGCTCAACGCCGAGTCGGTCCAGCGCTTCGGAAAGAAGACGTCGCCGGTGCGCTGCACCGCCCACAGGAGCTCGAGGCTGGGCTCGATGTAGCGCTCGGACTGCGCCGCGCGGAGCGGATGATTGAGATAGCGCAGGCCCTCGAGGACCCACGGCTCGTGCCGGCGATTGTTGACGTCGGCAAGCGACCGGAACCACGCGTCGCGCTGCTGCGCGTCGCCCGAGAGCGCCGGCCGCACGAACGCGAGCTGCGCCTTGCGATCCGGATTGTTCGTGCGATCGAGCTGTTTCTGGATGATGTCATTCGCATCGGGGGCTCCGCGCACCGCAAGTTCCGACGCGAGACGGATGTCGTCGGTCTCCGACAGGGGCAGACCGGGCACCGTTTCTTCATGGCTCCAGACGCGCGTGAGCCATGCGAGAGTCTCCGGCGTTTGCGCCGTGTCGCGCACCGCCGAAAACCAGGCCGATTTAAGGCTCGTCGTCTTTGCGGCTGCCAGTCCGGTCTTGAGCACGTCCTCGACGTGCGGCGCCGCCGCGAGCCTCGCCTTCGGCGTCGTGTAGCGCCAGTAGGTTTGCGTGAGATAGCCGAGGAGGCGTTGAACGATCTGCTCGTTCGGCTCGTTCGGCAGCGCGCGCAATTCGAGCGCGAGCATCTCGTCAGGCCGTACATGCCCGTCGAGCATCTCGTCCCACAGCGTCACCCACGCGCTGCCGCGCGTCAACTCGTCGTTAAGTCCGGGGGGCTTCGCCCCGCCAGACCCCCCTGCAGGCTCAGTCACTCGCCGCTTCGCCGGCTCGCTCCCTTCGCGTGGCCCACTCGCTGTCGCTCGGTCGCCGATATTCGCCAGGTGCGCCATGAGCCACGACAGACTCGCGGGATCCAGATGGACGTCGCCGTAGCCGACGCCCGCGCCGTTCGGCAGGATGTAGTCCGCGGGCAATCCGCGCGCGGCCGGCACGTCGACGTGAACGGAGTCGAGCTTTACCGGCAGGATCTTCACGCTGTCGCCGCTCCCGATCGCCACCTGCAGCTGCTCGTTCCACACGAGGCCGCGGTTGCCCATCGGATCGTGCTGAGTGAAAGCGAGCCGCTCGATCGTGCCGTTCGCGATTTTCACATCGGTGTCGATCGTCGGCCGTCCGCGCTCGTCCACCCACGCATGGCTCCAGGCCTTCAGATCCTCTTTCGTCCGCGGTGCCAGCAGCGAAATCAAATCCGGCCACGACGCGTTCCCGTACGAGTACTTCTTCAGATAGTCGCGCAGCCCGTCGCGGAATTGATCCGGTCCGAGGATCGTCTCGAGCTGACGCATGACGACCGGCGCCTTCTGATAGATGATGGCGCCGTACAGAGTGCCGGCCTCGTTCAGATTCTCGAGCGGCTGGCGGATTTCGTTCGTGCCCGCCGTGCGATCCACGTCATACGCCGATGGGTAGTACGCGAGCAGGAACCGCAGCTCGTGGTTGATGTTCGGGAACGACGGATTGACGATCTTCGCGGCCATGTAGTTCGCGAAGACCTCCTTCATCCACACGTCCGAGAACCACTTCATCGTCACGAGATCGCCGAACCACATATGCGACGTCTCGTGCGCGATGACGCTGGCGCGGCCGAGCAGCTGATCCTGCGTCGCGCTCTGGTCGAGCATCAGGCCGCTCGCGTTGTAGAAGATCGCGCCCGGATGCTCCATGCCCCCGAACTGGAACGCCGGAACGAGCAGGAAATCGAATTTGCCGAACGGATAGGGGATGCCGGTGTAGGCCTCCAGCCATTTGATCGACGCAGCCTCCAAATCGAAGATCGCGTCGCGGTTGCGGGCCACCTTCGCCGCGTCGGTTTCGCGGTGGAACATGCGGAACGTGCGGCCGTCGCGGACGGCGGTCTCGATCCCGAAATGGCCGGCCGCGAACGCGAAGAGGTAGGTCGAGATCGGCTGCGTCTCGGCGAAGTCCACGCGCGTGCGACCATCGACCGACTGGCGGCCCGACTCGGCGCCGTTCGAGAGCACCTGCCAGCCGTCGGGCACGTCGAGCATCAGCGTCCATCGTGCCTTGATGTCGGGCTGATCGAAACAGGGGAACGCTTCGTGTGCCCGCGCGGGCACGAAAATCGTATAGAGAAAATCGTCGCTGCGGTTGAGCGGACCACTCCCGGCGTTGAAATCGAACGCAAGCCTGTTTTCTCCAGCTTTCAACGCGGCCGCCGGGACGATGACGTGGCCGTTCACCTGGCGCACGTCGGTGCGCGCACCGTTCACCTCCACACCATGCAGAATGCCGCCGGACGCCTCGGGCGAAAAATCGACCACGAGCGGATCGGCCGAGTCGCGCAGCCTGAGCGTCATCGTCTCGCGGCCGGCGATCGCCGTCTGCCGCGCGGCGGGGATCGTGAAGGTGAGCTGATAGTGGACGTCGGAGATGCGCGTGGCCCGCGCCTGAGCGAGGGTCAGCGGCACGCCGACGTCGGGATCGGGCTTCGTCTGGATCGCGACGGTCAGGAGCAGTGACGCCGCGAGGACGAGGGCGATTCGCATGGGCGGATCATATCGCGGGGTGCGGGGTGCGGGGCGCGGTGCGGGGCGCGGAGTGCTGGGTGCGGGGCGGGGCGCGGAGTGCGGGCGCCTCACGCGGCGCGGCGAAAGCGCAGCGACACGAGCGCGGCGAACTCGATCAACACGCAGACCGTGATGATCGAGAGCCGCATGAACGTCCCATACCAGTCGCGTCACATCAAGTCGAAAATGCTGAACGCAACGACGCCGATCGCGATGCCGGCGGCGATCCTCAGCCCGCGCGGCACGGACGCCAGATCGTTGATGAGCAGCATGATCGCCGGCGTCGCGATGAGCAGCACATAATCCCAGCCCTGGGGCGACAGGATCGGAATGAGGAGCAGCAGGAGCGACGCCTCGAGTGTATCGGGCGCGCCGGCGGCCGGGACCGTCCGGCGCGCCAGGATGACGACCGCGCAAATCAGCAGCAACACCGCAGACAGGAACGCGGCCAGCGGCGCCGCCGTCGCGTCCGATCCGGTCCATCTTGTGAAAAGGGCCGCGAGCGAGACATTATCAGCATTGGTGACGTTCGGCGCGGTGGTCGCCGTCACGGTACGCCACCAGTCAGCGTGCAGGCGGACATCGCCCGGCACGCCGTAGCGCACCGCCGGCAGCGCAAGCAGGACGAGCACGCCGGCCGTCATGGTCGCACAGGCGAGGCGGCTGCGTCGGGTCGCGGCCCACGGCAGAAAGACGATCGCGTACGGTTTCACGAGGACGCCGAGCGCGAGGAGGCCGCCGGCGAGCGGGTCGCGGCCGCGCCGCATGTGCACGAGGGCCAGCGCGATGAGCACGGCGAACAGCAGGTTGACCTGGCCGAGCACGAGCTCGTGTGCGTAGAACTTCGCCATCGCAATGAAGGTCAGCACCACGAGCATGGGCGGGGGGCGGTGGACCGCGGGAAGCGCCCCGACGCTCAGCGCGAGCAGCACGATCATCAGGAGCGCGGAGATGGCGAACCAGCCGGCCTTGGCGATCCGGTCGGACACGAGCGCGGCGGGCGCAGCGAGGATCGCGAACGCCGGCAGGTACTTGAATTGATAGTGGCCGTCCTCGGGACGGTAGAGCGGCTGGCCCGCGATCGCGCGCGCCGCGGCGGTGCGATAGACGTCGAAGTCCGACATCTTCTGCGCGACGCGCGTCTTATACAGCGCGATCACGGACACCACCGCGAGCGCCACGAGCAGAATTCGCGTCCGCAGTCCGGCATGAATGCGGGGCATCGGGCCCGAGCGTATCACCGAAGGTCAACACGTGACATCTGAGCGGCGTCCCCTGATTCCTCCGTCGTACGAGCAGGCGCTCGGACATGCGCGGCGCGTCGAACGCGCGTCGGACCGCACGATTCGCGACCGCAACAAGATCCGCTACCGCTTCTCGCACTGGCCGATCTGGATCTTCGTGTTCTTCATCGCGCCGGGGCCGATGACCTTCGCGCTGTTCGAACACGGCGTGTCGGCGCGGATGCTGGCATGGCTGGGCGTCGTCCTGATCGGGACCGGCATCGCCGGATGGCGCGGCCGGTTGCCCGGCGTCGAGCCGAAGCCGTACATCATCCGCTTCACGGAAGACCGGCCCAACCCGCTCTACCGCCGCGTGTGCTACACGCTGGCGTGGAGCGAGGCCGTGACCTTTGCGGTGCTCAATATTGCCGGCCTCGCGGACGCGATCGCGACCGGTGCCTGGCAGCTGCGACAGATGTACGAGGCCGCGTATTTTCCGATGGTCTGCGCGATCTGGCTTCTGGGCGCGGCCGGGCAGCTTCCGCGCGTGAAGCGTTCGACGAAAGGCGAGGGACACGAGCGGCGCTACTTCTACGGCACCGTCTGGGCGGTGTGCATCGCGCAGCCGTGTCTGTGGCTCGCATGGAAGGTGCTGCCGCACACGCGATCCGCGGATACAATGAAGCTCGTCCTCTTTGTTGGCATCCTGCTGTTTGTCGGCAATCTCGCGCGGCGCGGACGCCTTCCGCGGACGCGGCCGATCGTCCCCGGGGAGCTGGCCGTCTCCGACTGAGTGCGACGCGGGCGGAGCCGTGTGATGGCGCCCTCGTCTGCACGTGCGCGTCCGCCCTGGGGTCTCCGCATGCTCCGCGCAGTCGTGCGACACGTGCCGCGCGGGCGGTATCGACTCGTCTCGGCCGCCCCCGCGCGCGGGCGGTTCATCGCCTCGCTTTCACACGATCTCGGCGGCGCGCGATTCCATTGCGATATGTCGAATGAGCTGTCGCGCGAAGCCTGCCTCACGGGCATGTACGAACCACCCGTCTCGCGCCTGATCCGCGCGCATGTGACGGCCGGCGGCACGATGGTGGACGCCGGCGCGAACTGGGGCTACTTTTCGCTCGTCGCGGCTGCCGCGGTCGGGCCAAACGGAACCGTGCTCGCGCTCGAGCCCGATCCGCGTCAGTTCGCCGCGCTGACCGCGAACGCCGCGCTGAACAAGTACGACCGGATCGATGCCCGGCAGGTCGCCGCCGCCACGGGCGACGGCCAGGCGACGCTCCATGGCTACAACGACTCGGACACGAACCGCGGCGTCTCGCGTCTTGACGACGCGCCAGGCGACGGGCCGGTCGGCCGCTCGTTCACCGTCCGCTGCATCGCGCTCGACGATCTCGTGGGCGGCGCCTGCGTAGACGTCGTGAAGATCGATGTGGAGGGCGCTGAAGACCTGGTGCTCGGGGGCATGCGCCGCGGCCTGAACGCTCGGCGCTATCGGACGATCGTCCTCGAGCTCCATCCGGCGCTCCTGCGCCAGAGGGGCGTCGAGCCCGAGACGGTCATCCAGACCCTCGCCGATCACGGCTATCGCGGTGCAACGATCGACATGTCGGCCTCCGCGTATCGGCGGGCCATTCACCGGAGCATCCGGCCCGACTCACTCCTGCTGCCGCTCGATCGGTGGCACGAGAGCCGCTGGCCGCACTTGCTCTGGCGATGCTGACGGTGAGCCGGACGCCGCGCGTCGCGTTCGTCAACGGCGGGATCCTGGGTCTCGGGTCATACGCCATGTGGCTGCGCCGTGTCTTTCCAGACGACCGCGAAGTTCACGCCGAGCATTTCGTCATTACCGAGAACCTCACGCTCCGCGATCGTGCAATCCGGCGCGCGCTGTGCCAGTCGCTCGTGCCCGACATTCGCGGATGGCGCAACGTCGATCGGGCGCGGTTCCGGAGCGAGCTGAATGCCGGCCTGACGGCGCGGCGGCGCCTGCTCGCCCGCGGCCTCGATCACTTCGACGTGCTGCACTTTTGCGGTCAAGCCTCTGCCTACGCCAGTCGCGATCTCATGGAGCGCATCCCGTCGATCGTGTACATCGATTGCACGCAGACGTGCGCGTGGCAGGTTGCCGAGAGCGACCGCGAGCGCCGATCGCTCCAGCCGAATCTGCGTCGCGACGGTGAGATCTTCTCGCGTGCCGCCGCGATC
Organism: Vicinamibacterales bacterium; assembly: GCA_050747805.1. Lineage (GTDB taxonomy): Bacteria > Acidobacteriota > Vicinamibacteria > Vicinamibacterales > 2-12-FULL-66-21 > JAICSD01. Next base: position 6,562 of record JBOGIZ010000275.1, read on the forward strand.
ATCTCGACCTCTTCCTGGGCAGCGCACGACGTGCGCCAGCTCTATCCCGGCTGCCGGACGCCGACTCATGTTTTGGCAAACCCCGTCAGGCTCGACCTTTTCGACGCCGCGTGGGCCGACCAGCGCCGCACGCACCAGCAGCGGCGGCCGCGCTGCCTGTTCATGGGCGGCGATTTTCCGCGCAAGGGCGGCTACGAGCTGCTCGACGCATGGGCGGCCGGCGGATTCGCCGCGCGCGCCGATCTCGTCGTCGTCACCGACTGGCCGATCCGCGCGCCGCTCCCGCCCGGCGTGCGCGTCGAGCGCGGCATCGCGGGACAGACGCCCCGCTGGGCGGCCGTCTGGCGCGACGCGGATCTGTTCGTGATGCCGACGAAGAACGAGGCTTTCGGCTTTGTGTACCAGGAAGCGGGCGCGGCCGGTCTTCCGGCGATCGGCTCGCGATTGAACGCAATTCCCGAGATCATCAGCGATGGCACGACCGGACTGCTCGTGGCGCCGAACGATCGCGACGCCCTGATCGTGGCGCTCGACAGGCTGATCGCGTCGGCCGAGCTGCGCGAGCGCATGGGGCGCGCGGCGCGGCGTAAAATCGAACGAGACGCGGATCCCGTGACGCATCGCGAGCAGCTCGTGACGATCATCCGCGCAGTGGCCGAGACGCATGAGTGACATCGATAGCAAGGGTATCGTCGTGTCGTGCGGATCGTGCGGGCAGAAGAATCGCCTGCCGTTCGACCGGCTGACCGCGAAAACGCAGTGCGGCAAGTGCGGCGCGCCGCTCGGTGCGCCCGGCGAGCCGATCGAAGTACCCGACGCGGCGGCGTTCGATGCGATGGTCGCGCGGTCGTCGCTGCCGATTGTGGTGGACTTCTGGGCGCCCTGGTGCGGCCC